>NZ_CALJXO010000206.1:0-3117 GCF_937988555.1 uncultured Boseongicola sp.
CAAACGAGCGGGTTTGAACCGAGCGATTTGCCTGCACATTTCCGAGCCGATCGAACCACCTGCACCAGTCACCATCACGACGCGACCGCAGACATATTCCTCGATAGCACTGGTATCCAATGTGACCGCCTCGCGACCCAACAAGTCCTCAATGTCCACCGCCCGGATCTGGTTGACCGTCACACGTCCTTCCAACAGGTCCGCCACGGCGACATTCGCGCCTGCGGCGGCGTAAGCTTCACAGATGGCGCGCCCAATGCCCCGGGCGCCGCCGGTGATCAGTGCCACTTTCCCTTCGAGCCGCTTCATTCGATACGAAGTCCTTTGTCGTCGAACTTGTGAATGAGGGCCGGATCGGGCGTCAGATAGATTGTATCGCCATGGCCCATGGCGACGTCGCCGGTCGCGCGCACGGTAAGGGGTTCGGCAAAGCCATCGACATTGACATGGAAGAAGGTATCGCTGCCCAAGCGTTCGGACACGCCAACGGTGCCCTTCCAATCGCCAGTCGTGTCAGAAACGGCGATATGTTCGGGCCGGATGCCGATTGTCGTGGCGTTATGCTTGGCGGCCTCGGGACCTTCCATCTGGTTCATTTTTGGCGAACCGATAAAGCCACCGACGAACTTGTTGCGGGGGGTACGGTACAGTTCGAGCGGGCTTCCGACCTGTTCGATCACACCTGCCTGCAATACAACTATCTTGTTAGCCATTGTCATCGCTTCAACCTGGTCGTGGGTGACGTAGACCATTGTGGTATCAAGCTTTTTGTGAAGCTCGCTGATTTCCATCCGCATGCCTACTCGAAGGGCTGCGTCGAGGTTGGACAAAGGTTCGTCAAACAGGAACGCCGCTGGTTCGCGTACAATAGCGCGTCCGATGGCCACGCGTTGACGCTGTCCACCGGAAAGTTGCCCAGGTCGACGATCCAGATAGTCCGTCAGGTTCAGCGCCTTGGCAGCAGAAGCAATACGCTTGTCCTGTTCTTCCTGGCTCATCTTCGCCATCTTCATTGGAAAGGCGATGTTTTTGCGGACCGACATATGTGGGTACAAAGCATAGCTTTGGAACACCATCGCAAGGCGGCGCTTGGCAGGGGGCAGGCCGGTTGCATCTTCACCGTCGATTTCAATCGTGCCGGACGTTGTGTCTTCCAGTCCGGCGATCAGGCGCAGCAACGTGGACTTGCCGCAGCCCGAGGGGCCGACGAAAACCACGAACTCGCCGTCGTTGATCTCAAGATCCAAAGGCGGGATGACTTCGACGTCGCCAAATTTCTTTTGCACCTGCTTAAGCTGTATGCGTCCCATAGTCTTATTCCTTACTTTACAGCACCGAAGGTGAGACCCCGGACAAGTTGTTTCTGGCTGAACCAGCCCATGATGAGGATCGGCGCGATGGCCATGATTGAGGCCGCGCTAAGTTTCGCGTAAAACAGGCCTTCCGGGCTTGAATAACTGGCGATGAAAGCGGTCAAAGGGGCCGCTTTGGCCGCAGTTAGATTGAGCGTCCAGAAGGCTTCGTTCCAAGCTAGAATAATGTTGAGCAACACTGTTGACGCGATTCCAGGGATAGCCATCGGCGTCAGAACATAGATTATCTCGTCACGAAGCGTGGCGCCATCCATCCGCGCCGCTTCAAGGATTTCAACAGGGATTTCCTTAAAGTAGGTATAAAGCATCCAGACGATGATCGGCAGGTTGATCATCATCAAAACGAACACCAGCATCGCACGGTTATCTAGAATGTCGAACTGAATGCAAATCAGATAAATCGGGATCAACACGCCCACGGGTGGCAGCATCTTGGTCGACAGCATCCACATCAACACGTTTTTGGTTTGCTTGGCCGGCACAAAGGCCATCGACCAGGCGGCGGGTACGGCGACCAGCAACCCCAAGACTGTGGAACCTACCGAAATGATAACCGAGTTCATGAAGAACTTGAAGTAATCCGACCTTGCGTTGACCTCAAGATAGCCGTTCACGGACCATCCTGAGTTAAACAGAACCTCCAGCGGCGCGCGGACCGCGTCCTCTTCCGTCTTAAATGACAGGATCAGGATCCAAAGGATCGGAAAGAACATCATCAAGCCAAGGGTTCCGGCGATTGCCGTATTCGCGACCTTTTTTTGGTTTGAGACTGCGCGGGCCATATCGTCTCTCCTTTAGGCGTCGAGGTTTTTGCCGATCATCCGCATCAGGAAGATCGCAACAATGTTGGCAAGGATGATGGCAACGACACCACCGGCACTGCCCAAGCCCACATCGAATTGCAGCAGGGAAGATACATAGACAAGGTACGTCAGGTTCGTCGTCGCAGTCCCCGGGCCCCCATTTGTGGTCACAAGAATTTCAGCGAAGATCGACAACAAGAAAATCGTCTGGATCAGGATCACAACCGTGATCGCCCGCGCCATATGCGGCAGGATCAGATGCCAGAACTGGTTGATCCAGCTGGCGCCATCCATTTCAGCGGCTTCCATTTGTTCTTGGTCCAGCGATTGCAGCGCAGTCAGCAGGATCAGGGTCGCAAACGGCAGCCACATCCACGAGACAATGAAGATGATCGATATGAGCGGAATTTGACCAAAGAAATCGATCGGCTGAAATCCAAACGTTTTGGCTATAGCCGCAAAGATGCCGTTCACGGGATTCATGAACATGTTCTTCCAAACAAGGCCAGAAACGGTTGGCATGACGAAGAACGGGGCAATGACCATTATGCGAATAAGGCCAGTGCCAAACATCGGACGGTCCAGCAGCAACGCGAAACAAATTCCGCCAATCGTGGTGATTGTCAGCACGCCCCCCACAAGGAAAAGCGTGTTGAACATCGCCGCGCTAAAGCTCGGGTCAGTGAAGAACCAATAGTAGTTTTCCAACCCGACGAACGGGGTCGAGCCCGGCTGTAGCAGATTGTAGCGTAGGAACGAGAAGTAGAGCGTCATCACAAGCGGGATGATCATCCAACCCAAAAGCAGAATGACTGCGGGCGAAATCATTAGTCGTGCGGCTGTTCTGGATGCTTTTGTCGACACGCGCAATCTCCCCCTCGAAGATTAGCATATTGGCACTTGAAGAAAGACCAAGCCGATCTTTGCCGAAATACTAAGGT
>NZ_CALJXO010000207.1:0-67832 GCF_937988555.1 uncultured Boseongicola sp.
GTCTCTCAGCGCGGCTCGTTGAATGCTCCCGATCGTTTGCGCTTTGATTTCAGCCACAACAAAGCGCTAAGCTTTGAAGAGTTAAGGCGGGTTGAAGGCGACGTTAACGCCTTCATCCGACAAAATGCTCCTGTGCATACCCGCATCATGACACCGGACGAAGCCCGCGGCATCGGCGCACAAGCACTTTTTGGCGAGAAATACTGTGACGAAGTGCGGGTCGTGTCGATGGGCGAAGCCGACACCGGCAAAGGGGCCGACGGTAACACATTTTCGATAGAACTTTGCGGCGGCACGCACGTTCGGAGAACCGGCGACATCGGCGTGTTCGTGACCCTTGGCGACAGCGCGTCTGCAGCTGGGGTACGCCGGATTGAAGCCCTGACCGGGGAAGCCGCATTCAGATATCTAAGCGAACAAGATCACCGACTTGGAGCAATCGCCAATGCGCTTAAAGCTCAGCCAAGTGAGGTCATAGACCGCGTCAAGGCGCTTCAAGACGATCGCAAAGCGCTTGCATCCGAAGTTGCCGACTTGCGCCGCCAAGTTGCGATGGGCGTCAGCGGCGACACAAACGAAGCCGAAACAGTGAATGATATCAAAGTCATCGCGCAGGTCGTCACGGGTGTTTCAGGCAAGGACTTGCCAGCCTTGATCGACGACCACAAAGCGCGGCTTGGCTCGGGCGTGGTCGTTCTGATCGCAGATACCGGCGGTAAAGCCGCCGTCGCGGCGGGTGTGACTTCGGACTTTGTCGAGACCGTTTCGGCCGTCGATCTTGTTCGGGCTGCGGTCGCCGAACTTGGTGGTAAGGGCGGTGGCGGACGCCCTGACATGGCGCAAGGTGGCGGCCCGTCAGCTGACAATGCAGAGGCCGCGATTGCCGCGGCAAAAAAGGTTTTGGAGGACTAAATGGGCGCTCTTTGGATTGCACATGTGGACGTGACCGACGACCAAAAATATGCGGAATACATCAAGGTCGCGTCCGTGGTGATCCCCGAACATGGTGGGACCTTTATCGCACGCGGCGGAAAATTCGTTCAATTTGAAGGTCGGGAACGTGGACGCAACGTCGTGGCGCGATTCCCAAGCGTCGAAGCTGCCGAAAACGCCTATAATGACCCTCGGTATCAAGAGGCTGTCAAGATCGCCAAAGAAGCATCAGAACGCGAAATTATGGTCATCGAGACCACCGATTGATTGGCGGCCATCTTGGCGTAATGATGGCGCGCCATGGATCAAAAGGGCGTGTCACGGGGCTGTTTATCCGTTCTGAACGGCGTGCCACGGTATCGACTGTTGAAGCTGTGTACGTGGCATTGGATGGCCTGGACGGCGACCATGCACGCGCTGGCAAGCGCGCGGTCACTTTGATCCAGGCCGAGCACCTTCCCGTTATTTCAGCGTTTCTGGGTGGTGTTACCGTTGCAGCTGCCGACCTGCGTCGCAATATACTCGTGACCGGTATCAATCTACTGGCGCTTCGCAAAACCCATGTCCGGATCGGCGAATGTGTCCTGTTCGTTCATGGGCCCTGCCCGCCCTGTTCGCGGATGGAAGAAGTATTTGGCCACGGCGGCTATTCTGCTGTGCGTGGGCATGGCGGTGTTTACGCCGAAGTGATCGAGCCGGGCCTCATAACCTTGTCGACGTCAGTCGCCAGGCGCGGCGACGACTAAGATTCTGAGAAGGAAATCTCGCAAGATTTTGACTCAGAAAGGGCCGCGCATTTGCGTCGGCCCTCTTAGAATCATATGTCAGATCAGGCTTCAATCAACCCGTCATCATCGCTGGCAGGACTTGCCTTGGCAACTTTCGGCTCGTCAAAATCAAGTCCATGTGCACTACGAATTTGATCTTCGATTGCCCAAGCTATATCGGGGTTTTCTTTCAGGAAAACCTTCGCATTCTCACGGCCCTGACCAATACGTTCGTCACCATAACTAAACCAGGAACCCGACTTTTCGACGACGCCAGCCTTTACACCGAGGTCGAGCAACTCCCCTGTTTTTGAGATACCTTCGCCGTACATAATGTCAAACTCGACCTGTTTGAACGGAGGGGCGACTTTGTTCTTCACGACCTTCACGCGGGTCGCGTTACCCACAACTTCGTCGCGGTCCTTGACCGCACCGATGCGGCGGATATCGAGACGCACAGATGAATAGAATTTCAGTGCATTACCGCCTGTCGTCGTTTCTGGTGAGCCAAACATGACACCGATTTTCATCCGAATTTGGTTGATGAACACGACCATGCATTTAGAACGCGAAATCGAACCGGTAAGTTTACGCATGGCCTGGCTCATCAGACGGGCATGAACGCCAACCGAGCTGTCGCCCATATCGCCTTCAAGTTCGGACTTTGGCGTCAATGCAGCAACCGAATCGATAACTATCATGCTGACCGCACCAGAGCGCACTAGGGTATCGACAATCTCTAGCGCCTGCTCCCCGGTATCCGGCTGCGAGATTAAAAGTTCATCAAGGTTCACGCCAAGCTTCTTGGCATATTGTGGATCAAGCGCGTGCTCGGCATCGACGAAGGCACAGACGCCACCCTTCTTTTGCTCTTCGGCAATGCAGTGCAATGTCAACGTTGTCTTACCCGATGATTCCGGGCCATAAATTTCAATAACCCGGCCCTTTGGCAGACCGCCAATACCAAGTGCGATGTCCAAGCCGAGCGAACCAGTTGAGGTCGACTCGATTTCCGGCAGTGAGTTTTCGCCGCCAAGCTTCATAATTGAGCCTTTGCCGAACTGCCGCTCGATCTGTGCGAGCGCCGAATCGAGCGCTTTGGCTTTATCGCTTGCTTTCTTGTCCGTCATTTTCAGAAGTTCTGCCGCTGCCATTGGTCCTGTATCCTTATTTCATAGCCACGCGCGCGCAGCAACGATCCTCGTGTTCTCTTCTTGTTCTTCTGTCTGTGTATGAGACCAAAAAGAGAACATTTCAACAACTTTATTCAAGATGTCTCAAAGTTTGAGGTCAAGATGAGGTTACTCATACCTGTCGGCATGACGGAGCTATCATAATGAATCGTAGACGAAGTTCGTTAACTGGTTGAGTGAAAACGGCTTTGGCAAAAACACCGAGTTTGGTACGCGGCACTAATATTCTGCGAGGCTTTCTTTGGCGTATCCTATGCCCCTAGGGGAAATAGTTTTTGAGCCGATGTGTTGTCCGAAATAACCATCCCGTCCAGCGCAATCTTGAGGATCGACGCCGGTAGCCCATCCAGAACATCCGGCGACATCGCAGCTCCGGTCGCATCCCCGACGTTGCTACGTCAGTGGATCCTGTCCCATGCTGCCCGCGCGTCTTTGGGATAATTTCAATGTGCCAAATAATATTAAGAGGGGCGGTGCGATGCGCCCTAATACGGATCAGGCCCTCTGCAGTCGAAATATCTTCCTGCGCGTGGCCAGAACAGTCTGCAAGGCCCAATAGTCGCCCGGTCATATCACCAGGAATCACCGGAGCCGGATTCACATGGGCAACATTGACGATATCGCGCGCCCGCAAACGTCCCGAATCACGAGTAACCGAAGGATGACAGAGGCGGCCTAGAACCCTGCACCGCCCCCAACGCAACGATCATTGGCGCCCCATGAGGGCCGGCAAGCGCCAGCATTAATGTGAAGGCCGACAGCACGATCAATGGGGACGGTCGCACCACCTCCGAAATAAACGGGGCCTCGCTGTCATGTGTCGTTATGTCTGGCACACTGCATCTCGATCCCGAATCTAACCGGTTCAGAATCGTTTAAAGTAGAAAACCATTTCTAAACATTCAGGCGAAACTCTTAAGAAAAGGTCGCGGCGGGGGGCTGCAAAACATTAAGGTAAAACCCATCCCCTCCATCAAGCGGCGTCAACACAAGGCGTTCGACGCTCCTCCAACCGGGATGCTCTGCAAGAAAAGCATCGACCGAAATGTCGTTTTCAAGGTCTAGCAGCGAACAGGTCACATAGGCCAAATAGCCCCCTGGACGGACAAATTCTTTCGCAGTGTTCAGTATTTCCACCTGTAGGCCTTGAAGCATCGCTAGAAACTCGGGTGTCAGGTCCCATTTTGCGGCAGGTTGGCGCCTCCAGGCTCCGCTTCCAGAACAAGGCGCGTCGCACAAAACCAAGTCGAAAAGGCCGGACACTAAGTTCACGACCTCGATGTTTGCGCGCGCACGGTCTGTACGTTCAGGCAAATTGGACATGCGCTTGGCGTCAGTGTCATAGGCGACAATGTGCTTGGGACGGTAGGCCGCCATCGCCAAAGCTTTGCCACCACCACCCGCGCAGTAATCCAGCACATCCGCATCTTTCAGATAAGTGGCCAGACGATCCACAACCGCCTGCGAGGCCGCGTCCTGCATCTCGAACCAACCATCTGCGAAACGGGACAATGCGGTCAAACCCCGTGGCGCGCCGCCAATTTCAACGCCCGTCGGAGTCAAATCCGTGATCTTAGGATCATAGCCGTCCTCTGAGAGTTGCGACAACAACGCGTCACGATCCGTAACAAGAGTGTTTGCACGCAAATGAACAGGTGCCCGATGCCTTAAAAGCGCAAGCACATCCTCGGTTTTTGTTCCAAGACTGCGCTGAAGATGCGACCAAAGCCAGTCCGGAACATCAAGGCGCACCGGATCGGGGGCGTCGCACGCCTCAGCCCCTTGAGCCTGTTCAACGTCGCTTAAGGGGGCAGGCCCATACCCAACGCCATTAAACAAGGTTAACGGATCAACCTCAGCGTCCCGCAGAGCGCCCAACATCAAGTCGCGACCAGTCTCACCCCCACCAAGCCAGCTGACGGACCGCTTACAGCGCAAGACACCAAAAACATGATCACGAACCGCAGCACGATCCTTTGATCCCGCGAAGCGGCTGTGTCGAGCCCAACCCGTCAAAGCTTTTTCGACAGGGGACCCCGATTGGATCCCGTCTAGGATTTCGATTGCCGCCTGAACGCGTGCTGCCGGTGTCATGCCCTGTGCTCCTTATGAAAACCTGCGCCTTGGCGTGTGTCAAATGCCACCTCTCCGCGCAAGCCTTAGGGGCGTGGCACAGGTATCAGTTTTGCAGAAGTAACTGGGGCCAGCACACCGGGAAGTTGTCCAGCGTTCGCGCCGACACCAAATTCGGCTTCCCACATCGCTTGGGTCACCTGAATGTCCGGCAACACTGCGCGTGCAAACAGCGCAACATCAGCGTCAACCGCGCGCGACACCTCAGGCATCACGAAAATCTCGGACAAAGGCGCTGTGGCAATCGCCGGAAACGTCCTTGAGAATGCAGGCGGGCGTGGATCGCTCAAAGCCAGCGGGCCATGGGGTGCCAAGCTTGAGGTCGGCACGAACTCCCCAGATTGGGTCGGGGCCGGGACTTCGACCATTGCAGCGGTGATCCCCAATGCTGGCTGCAGGCCAAACGCGGGCGTCACCGAAGCATCGGGGCCGCGCGACATCGGGGGCAAAAGAGTAAAGAAAGGCATTGCCACCAGAGCCACAAGACCGACACCTAAAAAGAACGGCATGCCGGCGGGCTTGTCCTTTGAAAGTGCAGGCACAGACTGCGCGGCCTCTTCGGATAATGTGAGAGTCGTGTTTTGCTCGTTTGCAGCCTTCAGCCACGGGCGGCGTTTGGTCTTTGGACGCGCAAGCGAGATGGGGTCCACGAGATCCGAGATTGGAACGAACTCCAGCTCGCGATCAAGCGGTGTATTTGGCTTGGGATCAGGTGCCAGAAACCTCGGATCATCAAACAAACTATCAATCGGCGGGCCAGTTTTTACAGGTTTTACAACCGGCGACGTTACTGCAATGCTCGGGGCCTCAACCTCGGGCTCAATCGCTGGTGTCGTTGGAAGCTGTTCCGCTTCCGAAGACCAGTTTCGGGCATGATCCGGCACGGGTGGCACCGCTACCGAACGAGGATCAACCGGCTCGGGACGCTTGTCCTTTAGCACTTTTTGAAGCGCATTCATGCGGTCGTGAAAATCCAGCCCATCGTCATCAAGCGCACGCTGGTGCTCTTTGGCAGCAAGCGAGGTCTCTGCCTCTTCTTCCCAGGGCTTGCGCGGAATGCGCTTGGGCCTATCTTCGAGGCCCTGCTGTTTCAGCGCTTCTGCACGACGTGCGCGTGCTTCATCGAGACGCGCCTGCCAGCGCGCATCGTTGTTCAATTCTACTACTTCATTATGACCGGTAACCGGTTCCGCCGCCCGTTTTGCCATGACCCCTCGCAACACTCACACAAATACGCCGCCCTCCACCTTGGAGAGCGCCTGCCAAATGTTGCCTCATCGCCCGTTAACCAAACCGGTAATTCGGGCTTTCACGCGTAATCTGAACGTCATGAACGTGGCTCTCTTTGAGCCCTGCGCCAGTTATTCGCACGAACCGACAGTTTTCTCGCATATTTTCAACAGTTTCGCAACCTGTGTAGCCCATTGCCGCACGGAGCCCGCCAATCAATTGATGGATTACGACAGACGCCGAGCCCATATAAGGCACCTGACCTTCGATGCCTTCGGGCACCAATTTGTCGCTAGCCGCATCCTTTTGGAAATACCGATCAGCTGACCCGCGCGCCATCGCCCCAAGGGACCCCATTCCACGGTAGCTCTTAAAGCTACGCCCTTGATATAGAATGACTTCTCCAGGGCTTTCGTCAGTTCCTGCCATCATCGAACCGACCATTGCACAGGACGCGCCTGCCGCGATTGCCTTGGCAAAATCGCCAGAATACTTAATGCCACCATCGGCGATGATCGGCACGCCTCCGGCGCCCGAAACCGCGTCCATGATCGCTGTTAACTGTGGCACACCTACACCAGCCACCATGCGAGTGGTGCAGATGGATCCGGGGCCAATGCCAACTTTTACAGCGTCGGCACCGGCGTCGATCAAGGCGCGTGCGCCCTCTGCCGTCGCCACGTTTCCCGCAATAACCTGCACATCGTTCGATATAGACTTCGCCCGCGTCACGGCGCGGGCCACACCTTCGGAATGTCCATGCGCCGTATCAATCACGATGATATCAACGCCGCTATCAACAAGGGCCTCGGATCGCTCGAAGCCTGCATCACCCACAGTCGTCGCGGCAGCCACACGCAGACGGCCAAGGTGGTCTTTGCACGCCTGAGGGTTCAACACGGCTTGCTCGCTGTCTTTCAGCGTCAGAAGGCCGGTCAGCACGCCCTGTCCGTCTGTTACCAGCAACTTCTCGATCCGGCGCGCCTGCATCAGGCTGCGGGCCTCATCAAGATCGGCGGGTTCAGTCAGGATAGCCAGATTATTTGTCGTCATCATCGCCTTCACGGGCGTCTTGTCATCCTGCGCAAACCGCATATCGCGGTTCGTGACGATCCCGACGACGCGGTCCGAGGCGTCTACCACCGGAAAGCCGGTCACATTATAGCGTTGCTGAAGCGCCTTGGCGTCCGCCAGGGTCTGATCTGGTGTCAGAGTGATCGGATTATAGACAATGCCGCTTTCAAATCGCTTCACACGCCGCACTTCGCGGGACTGTTCCTCGATATCGAGGTTGCGATGGATGACGCCGATACCACCGGCCTGTGCCATGGCAATCGCCATGCGCGCCTCGGTTACCGTGTCCATTGCAGAACTTAAAAGCGGGATGTTCATTGCGATGGATCTTGTCACCATCGTGCGGGTATCAGCCGTCGATGGCAGCACGCTGGACGCGCTTGGAACTAGCAAAACATCGTCGAAGGTCAGGGCCTCGCGAATCTCCATGGGGTCACTCCTCGGGAGGGTTCGTTTGGCGCGTCCATATCGCATGGGTTGAGGCGTTCGGAAAGCCCTATTTGTGCCGACGCACCATTTTCAGGCTATATTTTGCGTCCTAAAGCGCGCGAAGTTCGTCCGCAAACGCCGCAGCGCCCCGGATTGCTTTAGCCAAAAGCGCGGTATCCCCCCCCACGGCCACGAAATCCGCGCCGTTGTCTACGTAGATGCGCACCTGAGCATCGTCAAAAGCAATGATGCCAACCTTCTTGCCCGCCGCATGGATGCGATCAAAGCAATGCTTCACCACAGCCTGCACTTCCGCATGACCGGTCTGACCCGGAAGCCCCATGTCAGCGGCCAAATCGGCCGGGCCGATGAACACACCATCCACACCGTCCACGCCTGCTATCTCGTCGATGTTTTCGACCGACTTCTTGCTTTCGGCCTGTACGAACAGACAAATCTGGGCGTTCGCGGTGGTCGTAACATCTGCTATCTCGCCAAAATTTGAGGCCCGCGCCATCGCCGCACCAACGCCGCGAATACCATCCGGAGGATAGCGCGTCGCGCTTACCATGTCGCGTGCCTGTACTGCTGTATCAATCATCGGCACAATAAGCGTCTGTATGCCAAGATCCAGATATTGTTTGATAATCCGGGTATCACCAACCGGCACCCGTGCGGCGACCGCAGCTGATCCGTTGCCGATCGCCCGCACCTGATCCAACACCAGCGGGATATCATTAGGCGCGTGTTCCCCGTCAATCAGACAGAAATCAAACCCCGCTCGCGACGCGATCTCTGCTGACGTCGCATGCGCCAATGCGATCCAAAGGCCCATCTGGCGACGCCCCTCATTCAGGCCAGCTTTAATCGGATTGGTTGGGACGGGCATACGCGTTCTCCTCCTTGCTTACTAATGCAGGTCACCCGATCCACGCGTCTGATGCAATGGCTTTCATCTCAACGACCCGATCCCACCCGGCTAGATACGAGAGAAAGCAAAGGGGGAGAAACAGCATGCGCATTCTGGTAACCGGTGGGGCGGGCAAAGCGGGCCGACACGTGATTGCATACCTGATCGCCTGTGGACATCGAGTGCTGAACGTCGATCTTGCGCCCTGCGCTGTCCCGGGCGTTTTCAACCGCATCGACGACATCACTGACGCAGGCCACATGCACGACGTCATGTGTTCTTATGCGGACTTCGACGCGCTTGGCATGGGCCAAGGCATGTCCGGTTTCGACGCTGTCATCCACTTTGCCGCCATTGCACGGATCATGATCGTACCTGACTGCGAATGCTATCGCGTCAACACTATCGGCACTTACAACGTCATAGACGCGGCCATCCGAGCCGGCGTCAAAAAGGTGCTATTCCCCTCATGCGAAACCACTTACGGCATCTGCTTTTCCGACGTCAACCGTCAGCCGGACTACCTGCCGCTGGACGAGGATCACCCGACCCTGCCCGAAGGCAGCTACGCAATGTCCAAAGTTGCCAACGAGGTTGCCGCCAAATCGTTCCAACGCCGCTCTGGTATTGATATATATGGCCTCAGGCTTAACAACGTCATAGCGCCGAAGAATACGCCGAAAGGTTCCCAGATTTCATTGCGGATCCGGCACAGCGTTTGCGGAACTTCTTCAGCTACATCGAAACCGGCGATCTGGGCCATTTCATCGACCGCGCCCTGGCCACGGATGGCTTGGGCTATGAGGTGTTCAACGTCTCAAGTGCCGGGCATTCGGTTGATATGACCAGCGCCGAGTTGATCGCCGAGTTCTACGGCAACGTCGAACTGCGTGGGGAAATCGCGGACCGTGAGACGTTCTATTCAAACGCTAAGGCGCGGAAGTTGTTGGGATATGCGCCAACGCATGATTGGCGGGGGAAGCTTGGCATTGGTAGGTAAGGTTCGCTTTGCGGAAAACCTGCCGTTCCTCAAATTTGTCATCGAACATCAAGAATGCCCTGATAGTCCTTGTAGTCCTCAAACTCCCAAAGCGGAAAGCGATTCATGCGCTCTGCGAAAACCACCCAGTTCACGGAGCGATCGAAGTTGTCCGCAAGAGATTGAACTGCGGATTTGACACGATCCGGTTCAATCGTTTCCAAAGTCCGCATTCCCCTGGGCCAGAGTAATAAGCTCTGGGCGATTTCCGCAGTGAGCCCGTCAGAATTGCAAATCTTTACTTGAAATAGATCACCGCCCTACTCTGCGCGATGACCGATTGTTGCCGTCGTTGCCAGCATTTTCGGCCCAGCTTTATTTCTTGCCAGTTCATCCGACCAGTCGAGTGACTTAACTTCGGGATCAAGCATAGCTAAAGAGGCTTTTCCTCAGAATGTCACGTGACTCAATTCGAATTCTCGAATTTTGAAACATTGCTTTGAGCTTATTCTTTTGAAAAACTCCAAGCAGGGACAGAGCATGGATAAATCCGAGAACAACGTTCATGCCATACCGCAACGGGCCGAAAGTGGCGAACATTTCGGCGGCGACTGAGAACAGAGTTCTGGCTTTGAGGTATCCTCGGGCGGGCAATCGAGTTCTTCAACAGAATAAGCTCAAAGCACACCTACTCCCTCAATCAATCAAAAAAACGGCCCCACCAAATGGCAGGGCCGTCAATCACGAAAAGCGCAAAAGCAGCCCTAGTGACCCCTGGTCGCAATATTCTTGATTTCTTGATCACGGTACAACAGCGACTGGGTGTTCATGAACACATGAACCTTCGCCGGTTCCGCTGTCAGCTCGACCTCGTTGCCGCGTAAACCTTTGTGAATACCGGCTAATTTTCCGATCACGGGGTCATTCTCGCCTTGTGGCTCAAAATACAAAAGCGTCACTTCGCCAAGCGCTTCGGTAATGTTTACCTTGCCTCGGTAAATCCGCTGCTGGTCGCCTTGTGTCGCCACAAAGTCCTCAGGACGCACGCCGATATTGACCGCTTTGCCCATATCCTCGGGCAAGGACGGATAATTCGACACCGCCATGCCGCCGCCATCGACTTCGATCGTGGTCTGCTCGCCCGTACCGGTGATCTTGCCCGGCATCAGGTTCATCGCAGGTGATCCGATGAACTGTGCGACAAACTCGTTCTCAGGGCGCTCGTACAAATCCAGCGGGCTACCGACTTGCGCAATGCCGCCACCGGCAAGCACCACGATACGCGTCGCAAGCGTCATCGCCTCGACCTGATCGTGGGTCACATAGACCATAGTCGATTCCGGCATCGCCTCTTTCAGCTGAGCAATCTCGATCCGGGTCGCCACGCGCAACGCTGCATCAAGGTTCGAAAGAGGCTCGTCAAACAAATAGACCTTTGGGTCGCGCACAATCGAACGCCCAATGGCAACCCGCTGACGCTGCCCCCCCGAAAGCTCTTTAGGCAGGCGATCCAGAAGGTTGTGAAGCTGCAAAATCTTCGCAGACTTCTCGACCCGCTCTTCAATCTCAGCGGGCGATTTCTTAGCGATCTTCAATGCAAACTGCATGTTTTCGCGCACCGTCATATGCGGATAAAGCGCATAGGACTGGAACACCATGGCAATGCCACGCTCGCTTGGGGGCACGTCATTGACGACCTGCCCATCGATCCGCAATTCCCCGCCCGTAATTTTCTCAAGCCCGGCAATCATGCGCAGCAACGTCGACTTGCCACAGCCCGACGGTCCGACAAAGACGATCAATTCGCCCTTCTTGATGTCGAGGTTGATGTTCTTCAGAACTTCAACGCTTCCGTATGACTTGGCGATATCTGTCAGCAGAAGATCAGCCATAGTACCCTCCCTCTTTTATCCTTGAGCCGTGGCAAAAAGTGCCTGCCAAGGCGGTAATTTTGTATCTCCATCCGCGCCAGGTTCGGCGGCGGTGAAGGGTGCATCGTGTTCAATCGACCAAGCACCGTCAGGTAACGTGACCCCGCATGCGTCGTCAGACAGGTTAAACGCACAGAACATACGGACATTGCCGTGGCGCCGCTCAAACGAGATGAAATCGTCACGTGCCTCTACCAAGTCAAACTCACCTTTCATCAAAGCCATGTAGCCTTTGCGGAATGCGATGAGGTCGCGGTAGAAATTCAGCATCGATGTATCGGACGCATCCTGCGTGTCGGCCGCATTTTGCACGTGCTCCATCGCGACAGGTAACCAGGGCTGACCATCCGAGAAGCCGCCATGAATGCGGTCAGAACTCCACGGGAAAGGTGTACGACACCCATCGCGGCCTTTGAATTTTGGCCAGAACCGCTTGCCATAAGGGTCCTGAAGCTCCTCAAACGGAACATAGGCCTCTGTCAGGCCAAGCTCTTCGCCCTGATACAGGCAGGCTGTGCCACGCAAACTTAACAACAGCGCCGCATAGGCCCGATGCGCTTCACCGCTAAGGTTCCAGCGCGAGGTATGGCGCACCACATCGTGGTTGGAATAGGCCCAACACCCCCAGCCATCCGGCCCCACAGTCGCCACCTTGTCCATGATCTCGGCTACGCGGGTGCCAGTTGGATAGGCATTCGACAACAGATCGAAATCATAGGCCATATGGATCTTGTCGCCGTCCGATGTGTAGGACGCCTGTATTTCGGCCCCACGCTGTGCATCCCCCACTTCGCCGACCGATGTGGCCGCGGGGTATTCATCAAGAATGGCGCGAAAGGCCTTTAGGAAATCAAGGTTTTCGGGACGTGACTTGTCGTAGAGATGATCCTGAAAATTGTAAGGGTTTACCGACGGCGCGATCTTGTCTGAACGTTCTTTTGCAGGCAGTGCCGGGTTGTCGCGCAGCTCGTCATCGTGGAAATAGAAGTTCACCGTATCAAGCCGGAACCCGTCTACACCACGATCAAGCCAAAACCGCGTGACCTCCAACAACTCGGCGCGTACATCCGGATTGTGGAAGTTCAGGTCGGGTTGCTGGGTCAGAAAGTTGTGCAGGAAGTACTGCATCCGTTGACCGTCCCATTCCCACGCCGATCCACCAAAGATCGAAAGCCAGTTATTCGGCGGCGAACCATCAGGTTTTGCATCCGCCCAGACGAACCAATCTGCCTTGGGATTGTCGCGGCTGGACCGGCTTTCCTGAAACCACGGGTGCTGATCTGACGTGTGGCTTAGCACAAGGTCAATCATCACCTTGATGTCCAACTCATGCGCACGGCTTAACAGCGCATCGAAGTCACCAAGAGAGCCGAACATCGGATCTACGTCGCGGTAGTTCGATACGTCATACCCGAAATCAAGCATCGGTGACGTAAAGAAAGGCGAAATCCAGATTGCATCCACACCAAGCGATGCGACATGCGGCAAGCGGTGGATAATGCCCGACAAATCGCCGATGCCGTCGCCGTTGCTGTCTTGATACGAGCGCGGATAGATCTGATATATCACCGCGCCACGCCACCAATCAGGATCGGAGGCAGTTTGCGTTTTGTCCGCAACCCAAGGGTCAAGAAAGGCCAATGTCTTTGCCCTACCCTACTTGACGGAACCGGCCAGAAGGCCGCGCACAAGATACCGCTGCATCGCAAAGAACACGACAAGAGGCACCGAAATCGACACGAAGGCCGCCGTCGCCAGGATTTCCCAGTTGCCGCCTCGTGTCCCGAGAAGTTCGACAATCTGGTTTGTCATCACCGTGGTGGAACCAGTTGCGTCAATCAGGAACACCTTTGCGACTAGCAGATCGTTCCATGTCCACAGGAACTGGAAAATTGCGAAGGACGCGAGCGCCGGGAAAGACAGAGGAAGGATGATCTTGGTGAAGATTTGAAAATCCGTCGCGCCGTCAACCTTAGCGTTCTCGATAATATCGCGCGGCAAACCGACCATGTAGTTTCTGAGGAGGTAAATCGCGAGCGGCAGACCAAAGGCTGTATGGGCTAACCAAACGCCAAGATACCCCTTTCCTATGCCGATCCCCAGATGGAGCCTTAGGAGCGGGATAAGCGCCAACTGCAACGGCACCACCAAAAGCGCCACCACTAAAGCGATCAACAGGGCGCGGCCCGGAAAATCCATCCACGCCAATGCGTAAGCGGCAAAAGCTGCGATGACGATCGGGATGATCGTCGCCGGGACTGTGACAGTCATCGTGTTGAAAAACGCCTTGGCCATATTATCCTGACCGGTTCCGCTAAACAGGATCGTTTTGTAGTTATCAAGCGTCGCTTGAGCCGGGGTAACAGCCGTCAAAAAGACCCGCTGACCACGACGTCCCGGTTCTTCAACGCTTGTGTAGCGGTAGGCCCCGTCAGCGTTCAGCGTCAGGGTTTCCGCACCATCCGAAAACTCGGCGGTATCGCCGATCTGAAAGGCGCCGATTTCGCGCGACGAGACACCGAAAGCCACCGGTTCAGACCCAGTGCCCGGCCCCCCTTCGTCGGTCAAGATGTTTCCCTCGACCACGTAGAGGCCGCCGTCCTGAACCGCCGCAGATGCGCCGCCTGTACGCAACTGAATAGTTTGCTCCGTCGGGAACATAGATTTCCACCAACCGCTAGACGAGATCTGATCCGTCGTGCGGAACGACGACACCAAAAGACCCACAGTCGGGAACATCCAAAGGGCAACAAGGAACACCACCGAGATGTGAACTGCCCAAGTGAGGCTCGATTTGGTACCAGCTATACTGTTCATAACCTCTAGCCTCCTCAGCGCATTTCTTTGCGGGCGTTGTACACATTCCAAATAAGGATCGGTGACACCAGCAACATGATGATGATTGCACTGGCCGAACCAACGCCCCAGTCGTTCGCACGGAACAACTTGTCGAACATGTAATTCGCCAAAACTTGCGTTTCCCACTGGCCGTTGGTCATCGCGAACACGATGTCAAAGACCTTAAGAACCGTCAGGGTGATGGTGGTCCAGACCACGACAATCGTCGGCATGATCTGCGGAACCTTGATCTTAAAGAAGATCTGGAACGGGTTTGCGCCGTCGATAACCGCGGCCTCAATGGTCTCTTCAGGGATTCCGCGAAGCGCTGCCGACAAGATCACCATGGCAAAGCCTGTTTGGATCCAGATCAACACAACCATCAGAAAGAAGCTGTTATAGAACGGCAACGTCAGCCAGGTCTGCGGCTCGCCATACGGCAAGGTCGTCGTCACGATCCCGAACAAGGATCCAATGGACGTAAGAACCAGCCAGGCCGCCACAGCGATACCAATCAGGCGTACCACGATAAAGCCGGCACCGCCGGGCTTTTCGCCTGCAGTGATAAATGGCTTTAGCAGAATATAGCCGACATAGGCTACGATGGCTCCAAACGATGCAACGATCAAAAGCGGCAGCAGCTTCAGGAACATGAACGAACCCGCGCCGCCTTCAAATTGGAGCCAGACTGCGTTCAGAACGCCGATCTGGTTCTGGTCTTCCGGCCGTGTGTCGTAAATCAACTTAAAGATCACCGACGCACCTACAAACGAGATCGCCATCGGCATGAAAATCATTGACTTCGCCGCAGCGCCCCAGGCGATACGGTCCGTCAGCTGCGCTGCCAGAAGGCCGAACGCGGTCGAGGCCGCAGGCACAACGATCAGCCACAGCATGTTGTTGCGCATGGCTTCCCAGAATTTGGTTTCTGAGAACATCTGCTGGTAGTTCGCAAGGCCAACAAAGGCATCATCCTGCGACCGGTCGGTCAAAGACAGACGAAGCGTCTCGAACACCGGATATGCAAGATAGAGCCCAAGCGCGAAAATTGCGGGAAACAGGAACAACCAAGGGCGAACCTGATTGGCACGGTTGATGTTTCGACCTCTGTTCGGTCCCGTCGCCGGGAAGATGAACTTATCGAGGATCATATTGGAAAAGTAGAAGTACCCAAGGCAACCGCCAACACCGACGATAATTGTCACGAGACCCAGTAATGCCGGATTCATCGGACCCCTCCCTAACGCTGTTTCAGCAAAGTAGTTTTCTTATTGTGTTTCGTATCTGAAAGTCCCCGGCGCGTTGGCCGGAGGCTTCGAGTTTATGAAAGCGCAATTACTTCAGAGCGTCCCAGCTTTTCTGGATTTCGTCAGCAACAGTCTGGGCGTCCTTGCCGCTTGTATAGTCGACCATCCCTGTCCAGAACGACCCTGCGCCAACGCCGCCCGGCATCAGGTCAGAACCGTCAAACCGGAAGGTTGTTGCGTTGATCAGGATCTCACCCTGACCGCGCAGCGCGTCGTTTAGATAAGCGTCCAGGTTGACGCCCTTGTGCGGTGTCAGGAAGCCCGACTGTGCCATGAATACTTCGTGTGCCAGCGGCAGCTGAAGGAATTCCATCAGCGCGTTAGACGCATCCGAAGGATCCGTGATCGACATCACTGTGCCACCGCCCAGAACCGGGTTGCCCAGGTCCTTGGAGGCGTAAGATGGGAAGTAGAAGAAATCTACGTCTTCACCGAACTCGATACCTTCAGGAAAGAAAGCGGGCACGAACGAAGCCTGACGGTGCATGTAGCACTGCGCTGGCGCTGAAAAGAGACCCTTTGGGCTGTCGCGGAAGTCGGTCGATGCAACTGCACCGGCGCCACCGGCAACTTTGTCGTCGTCCCCAACAAACCAACCGAACTCCTCGATCGCCGCAACGACGCGCGCGTCATTGAACGGAATTTCGTTGGTTGTCCAAGCATCGTAGACGTCAGCAGGCTGTGTGCGTAGCATGATGTCTTCGACCCAGTCGGTTGCTGGCCAGCCGGTCGCCGCACCGGAACCCAGACCAATGCACCACGGTGTTTCGCCGTCTGCCACGATCTCCTCGGTCAACGCACGAAGCTCTTCCATTGTTGTTGGGACTTCGTACCCTGAATCTTCAAAGTTCTCAGGTACGAACCAAACAAGCGACTTCACATTGACGTTGTAAAAGAAGCCAAATAACTGATCGTTGCCGTCGGCATCTGCAAAAGTGCCCAGATCAACCCAGGACTGACCCGCGCCATAGTTCTCTGCCACGAAGTCGCCCATGCTAGCTGGCAGCGGTGTCAAAAGACCGCGCGCGGCCATGTCCGAAGCCAAACCGGGCTGCGGGAACACCGCGATGTTTGGCGCGGCACCTGCTTCGGCGTCCACAACGATCTGCTGCTCAAACGAGTCCGAACCGGTGTAAATTGCTTCAGCTCCAGTGGCTTCTGCGAAATAAGCGATCACGCTGCGGAAGACGGCATCTTCTGGCTGAAGCCAAGGGCCGCTGACCGTAACGGTCTGACCGCTGAGGTCAGGCGCGGATTCAGCCCATGCGCTATAGCTGTCCCAACTGAAGGGGCCTTCACCAGGCGTGAATGTAAGGTGACCGTCGGCAAATGCCGAGCCAGCCGTCAATGCAGCGACAGCCACACCGGTATAAAGTGTCTTTTTCATTGATTTCCTCCCAGAAAGCACAATTTGGGTTACGCGAGGGCTAATTTGGCTTTTCACCAAACTTCCAAAGCGCTTTGACTGCCACGAATTTCGCTGATCGTTATTCAAATGTCAATCAAACGTCGTAAAAATCGCATTTATTTCCTAAGACCGTAAGTTTACGCGCGGAAACAAATAAGCCGTGTTTGACCGAATAATAGGGATTATTCGTATCTACGGTTGAAGTTTCAAAGCGCTTTGATAATGATCAGCTGTATGAATTTGAAGCAACTGTCAGAAAAGCTCGGTCTGTCGCAGACCACTGTCAGCCGCGCGCTGAACGGCTATCCCGAGGTCAGCGAAGCCACCCGCCACAAAGTGCGCAAAGCAGCTGAGGCGCATAGCTATCGCCCAAACACACGCGCCAAGAGCCTGGCTACAGGGCGTTCCATGACGATCGCCCATGTTGTGCCGGTATCCAGCAAGCATGAAATGGTGAACCCGATTTTCGCGGATTTTATTGCGGGTGCAGGCGAGGAATACTCTCGGGCCGGTTACGACCTGCTTTTGTCGGTGGTTGCTGATTCGGATCACGAGCGCGTTTACCGCGATATCGCGATCCGGCAGGTCGTCGACGGCCTGATCGTGCAAGCGCCTACCCTCACCGACACACGGATCCCAATGCTTCAGGACCTCGACATCCCCTTCGTGGTGCATGGCCGCTCAAGTGGCATCATCGGCGCCTACAACTGGCTTGATGTAAACAACCGCCGCGCCTTTGAGCGCGCCACCGGCCTTCTCCTTGATCTTGGCCATCGCCGCATAGCGCTGCTGAACGGCCTTGCCACGATGGACTTCGCCCACCGCCGCAACGACGGCTACACGCGAGCCCTATTGGAGCGCGGTATTGCCGCGGACCCAGAATTGATTGCCCATGATGAGATGACTGAGAACTACGGCTTTGAAGTCGCGCGCAGGATGCTCTCAACATCAAACCCTCCTACCGCTTTTGTGGTTTCTTCGATCATCCCGGCCATTGGTGTGCGTCGTGCCATAAACAAAGCCGGGCTTGTGTTTGGACGGGACGTGTCAATCGTGATCCACGACGACGACTTGTCCTATTTCCGCAATACGGGTGATGTTCCACTATTCACCGCCGTGCGATCTTCGGTCCGCGAGGCCGGACAGCGTTGTGCGGCGATGCTTCTCGAGATCATCCGCCGCCGCGAGGAAGGTCTGCGCAACGAGGGCCCAATGCAAACCCTAATGGAAGCCGAACTGACAATCGGCCAATCCACCGGCCCGCTAATACCTTCGGCCGCGAAGCTGCGCTCATAGACTATGCGCCCTGCCCCTTGCCGAAACGCCCCAAAGCGTCTTAACACCACGGCACAGCGCACTACCTAACATACCGGACCCGGCCCATGAAAATTATGCCCCCCGCCCGAACTTTGCTTGTCGCCGACGTCGGCGGCACGAACACCCGCGTCGCACTGGCGACGGGTCAGCAGTTGCGATCCGACACAATTAAGCGCTTCAAAAACGCAAGCTACCCCGGCCTGGAAACCGTGTTGCGCGCTTATCTAGAGCATCAAGGCCTCACCGACATCGACGGCGCCTCGGTGGCGGTCGCAGGTCCGGTGCGAGATGGGAGTGGAGTGATGACCAACCTTGACTGGTCCATCGACCGTGAAACGCTCGCGCGCGCGACGGGGGCAGAGCAGGTCGCCGTTCTGAACGACCTTCAGGCGCAAGGACACGCGCTTGGTCTGATTGATGACGCGAACATGTTGAATGTGGTCGCCGGCCCCGCAACCGCGCCGCACAGCAGCCGTCTGGTAATCGGTGTCGGCACCGGTTTCAACGCTGCGCCCGTTCACGACACCCTGCAGGGCCGGTTCGTGCCGCCGTCTGAATCGGGCCACGCCAACTTGCCGATCCGTACCGCAGAAGACCTGGCGCTTTGCCACTTTGTCGAAACCGCTCACGGCTTTCCCGCAATTGAAGACGTGCTGTCGGGGCGCGGTCTTGAACGCGTCTACCGCTGGCACGCCAACAAAGCAGGTTCGCCCTCGGAACGCAGCGCCGCCGACATCATGGCCGCCTGCAACACCGGTGATGATGAAGTTGCCACCGCTGCTGTCGCAACATTTGTGCGCCTTCTTGGAACAGTCTGCGGCAACCTGGCACTGGTTCATTTGCCGTTTGGCGGGCTTTACCTAGTCGGAGGCGTCGCCCGCGCCATTGCGCCGCACATGCAAACCTTCGGCTTTGCGGACGCTTTCCGCGACAAAGGCCGCTTTGCCGGCTTCATGCAGAACTTCGCCGTACATGTTGTCGAAGATGACTACGCCGCACTGATCGGCCTGATCTCACATCTAGAAAATTAAAAGTAGTTTACCAGATCGCGTAACCACGCCTTAGCGAAGCCTCGGATAGGCCGTCGTCAAAACCAACTAAGCAGCGATTCAAATGGTCGATCAACTGCTTGGCTTTGCCGGTTTTTTCGCACTTTCGTATCTGCCGCTATAACGATGGTGTCAGCTCTATTAGCGAAACGCGAATTACGGCGCTGAAACCGCTTCAAAAAAAATGCAATCAAGCGCAGCAAGCGACAACGCCCGCAATGCAACTTCTCTTTGTTCGGCCGTGGGCGTCGACACCATGACCACCGGCATCGGATGAGGCCGCATGATCTTTTCCAGAAACACCAATCCGTCTATCCGGGGCATTTTTTCACATTAAGAATCAAAACATCCGGCTATATCTGCTTGATCAGATCACGCGCCTCACAGCGGTCGTTTGCCTCGCCGGCGACCTCGACCCCAGTAGTGCGCACAAGCAGCGTGCGGATTAACAAGCAGGCCGAGCGCGTGTCATCGAGTATCAAAACCCTGATTGGGCGAACAAGCTGGATCACATCCTCATCCACCGCGTATCCTTTCAAAGTCGAAAAAGACCGCGCATCCCGAAAGGCATGGTCTTTTTCGTAAAAGGTCTGGCTAATATTTGGTTTATGCGGCCGGGTTGGACTCACGAAGTGGCTCAAACAAGAGGTAAATGCCGTCGCAGTAAACCTCCTCGGTATCGCCGAGATGGAACATCGTATAGCTGAGACCCGTCTCGCGCTGTCGCTTCACGCCGGGCTTTTCAACGAGGTCACTGGCTTCAAAACGATTTGGCCTACCGGACTTTGCCCCAGCGCAAACGATCTGGCGCGGCGACAACATCACATCAGACGTGGGCATGGCGTGGCCAACGGCCCCCGCCTGAATCCGGATTGGGTTCGAATCCAGTTTCTCATCCAAAAACTGCGCATCAAGCATGACGCGGTTCAACCAGACGATCGGCTTGAAATCGCCCGAACGTGTCTGAACCAAATCCCCCTTGCGCAACGCCACCGCATGCACATCCCCAAAAGATGTACGCACGCGTGTCATCGGCGCAAGACCCGGCAAGGGCCAGCGGTCAGCTGACTCTTCCGGCGCGGATTTCGAGATAACTGGAGCTTGCGCCTTTGGCGTCGAAGCCCCTTCACGAATACGTGTCAGAACGCGCATCATACCGGATACAGAGGTGTAAGATCTGTCTTCTTCTGCATTACTCATTACTTAACCTACCTTTAACACACCCGAACGTTCGGGCCTACTATTCCAAAACGGGACGTGCCGCGTTCCACACCCTTTCAACACGTCCCCTACCCTGGGCACCGACAACAAGCCGGTAGTACTCTTTACACGGTGCGCTGCGATGGATGTGGCATCAACGTTCCGCTTACAAATACCTTTATCCATGATCCCATTGTCGAAAGTTTGGCGCAGCGCGGGCGAATTGGTCTCGAATTGGGACGTCTTGGAGACCCTTGACAGAGCACGTTCTGCGCTTCGTTTTGATATTGGAAACAAAAGCCTGCCAATTCGGCGCCAAAGTCCAATTTCATTACATAATTGGACGGTGTCGTTTCCCTATAATCGACAATCGGTTAAGTTTTCTTGCCCTAAGGCAGCCGCAAAGTGACGAATAATTTCGCTATTTCGATGGATCAACAGGCTGTTTCTATCCAAGTGCCGCTGCGGAAACCAACAATTTTAGGGGAGCCCGCAAAGCCGCCAAGTGCCGCTCCAACACTATTCAGGCGACAATTGGCAGGAGCACCCCCTCACTGATGCCTGTGACGAAACGCTCTGCCCAGATGGCGCCTCGTGGAAAATTCGAAAACCGCGCGAATGCCTCAGGCGATTCCCAAACTGCATCCTTCGCCCGCCAAACGCGTACGCACGCAGGCGCCCAGGCAAGTTCCCTCAGTTTGTCGCTGTTTAAAAGCTCGCGGCATCACCAGTGCGCTTCTCGATTGGATCGACAGCGGAACGACGGATCCCGCGACGCGCGACGAGAGTTGGTTCCAAGCACTTACCAATTCCGAAGACGCCACCGCCTTTCCCGACCAGACCAGATAGAGTGGGTCCAAACCGCACGATAGGCCCCGATACGGGACGCATCCCAAGATCAGCGCGTCTCCGATTTCCTAAGCGGCATTCCCCGACGATTCACCTGGAGGGCGATTTACGTCGCGCGATCGTCATCAGTTTGGGGTGTCATCGGTGCGAAACCGCGGTTATGCTAGCGGATAATGGAACAATGCCCGCACTAAATTTCGGGCGACAAACGAAAAACTGGGAGAACCAAATGAAAAAAGAGAGCTATCTCAAGCTTCAGGCACAGCGTCTGACCGCAGGTCAGATCAACCGTCGTCGCTTTATCATGTCGGCACTGGCCACGGGTGTAACCCTGCCAACCGCCATGTCACTCGCGGGTCGCGCGCAAGCGGCTACCCCGAAAATGGGCGGTGTATTCCGCATGGCCGTGGGTCACGGCTCAACCACGGACTCGATTGATCCGGCAACAGCTGAGAACGATTTCAGCACACATGTCGTCTACAGCCGTGGCAACAACCTGACTGAAGTTTCCAAGTCTGGCGAACTGGTGGGCGAACTGGCCGAAAGCTTCGAGCCCGGCGACACAGCCTCGACATGGATCTTCAACCTGCGTCCTGGCGTCGAATTCCACAACGGCAAATCGCTTACAGCAGACGACGTCATCGCGACGATGAACTATCACCGTGGCGAAGATTCTAAGTCAGCCGCCAAAGGTCTTGTAACTCAGATTTCCTCAATGCGGGCAGATGGCCCAAACCGGGTTATTTTCGAGCTTGAAAGTGCAAACGCTGACTTCCCCTTCATCGTTTCAGACTATCACCTGATCATTCTGCCGTCTGAAGATGGCGTCGTTGACGCGCTAAGCGGCATCGGTACCGGTGGTTATGTGGTCGAAAACTACGAACCCGGCGTACGTGCAACTTTCAACCGGAACGCAAACTACTGGAAAGAGGGGGCAGCAAACTTCGATCGTTACGAATTGCTGTCGATCCTCGATGCGACCGCCCGCCAGAACGCTGTGATGAACGGCGATGTGGATTTTGCAGGCGACATCCCTCCAAACACTGTCGCTCTGATGAACCGCGTTCCGACCATCGACATTTTGAAAACGACGGGCACACAACACTACACCTTCCCAATGCGCCTCAATCTCGAGCCGTTCGATAACTACGATCTCCGGATGGCATTGAAGTATTCGATTAAACGTCAGGAACTTGTCGACAAGATCCTGCTTGGCCACGGTGAAGTCGGCAACGACGTGCCCGTGAACGCTTCGATGCCGTTTTTCAATCCTGACCTGCCAGTGCACGAGTTCAACGCTGAACTTGCCGCCGAGCATTACAAGAAGTCCGGCCATTCCGGCCCAATCCAACTGTCCGCCTCGGACGCCGCTTTCGCCGGAGCCGTCGACGCGGCCCAGCTTATTTCTGCTTCGGCAAAAGAAGCCGGGATCGAAATCGAAGTGGTTCGCGAACCATCGGACGGTTACTGGTCGAACGTCTGGAACAAAAAGGCCTGGTGCGCGTGTTACTGGTCGGGTCGTCCGACACAGGACTGGATGTATTCCTCCGCCTACACCAACGACACCGAGTGGAACGATACGTCTTGGAAAACGACGGAAGCTTCGGACCAGTTCAACAGCCTTGTTGTTCAAGCCCGTGCTGAAACCGACGAGTCCGCACGCCGCGCGCAGTACTACGAAGCGCAAAGCCTGCTGCAGGACGATGGCGGTGCAATCGTCGCAATGTTCGCAAGCTACCTCGCCGCACACTCCAAGACGCTGGCCCACGACGAGGATGTAGCCGCCAACTGGGCGAACGATGGCAACAAAGTACAGGAGCGTTGGTGGTTCGCTTGATCCTCTGACCTTCACGGCAAATACAGGGCGGTGCGAAAGCGTCGCCCTTTTTCGTTAAATGCCGCCGAACAGACAAAGATTGTATTGCTACGTCTTTAACCAAGAAAGTGGTTAAGTTGTCGCGCCCCGGCATTCTTGTCGTGATATTCATTGCGATGTGGGCACTTTTGTTTATCAAGACATCCACAATTACAAAAAAAGCAGGCACATGTTCGATAACTCAGAGCCCCAGGTTGAGAAGCCGCCCCCTTCCGACGCGCGTGATTGGATAAAACAGCTTTCAGCGTACCGCGATCCGTCAACCGCGCGAAGCCTTTTTGAACTTGGTGTAACCATTGGACCGTTCTTTGGTCTTTGGGCATTCGCATGGTGGTCGTTATCTGTGTCCTACTGGCTGACACTTGCCATATCGATCGCCAACGGCGCCTTCCTTTTACGCCTCTTTACGATCCAGCACGATTGCGGCCACGGAGCGTTCTTCAAGAACCGAACTGCAAGCGACTGGACCGGCCGCGCCCTTGGCGTGCTGACGCTAACACCTTATGCTGTCTGGCGTCACTGCCATTCGATCCACCATTCCGCGTCCGGTAACCTAGGCCGTCGTGGTATCGGAGACATCGCAACCCTGACGGTCACTGAATACAATGACCGCAGCCCTTTTGGCCGCCTTGTATATCGCCTTTACCGCAACCCGATTGTTCTGTTCGGCCTCGGCCCCGGCTATTTGTTCCTGCTTCAGAACCGCCTGCCGCTTGGACTTATGAACCAGGCAAAATATTGGGTCAGCGCGATGGGCACCAACGCGGTCATCATCGCAGCCCTTGCTGTAATCACCTACTTCGGTGGTCTGATGCCGCTGCTGCTAATCTTCCTGCCGTCAACGCTTCTTGCGGGAACCGCTGGCATGTGGCTGTTTTACGTTCAGCACCAGTTTGAAGACACACACTGGGACGAAGATGGCGACTGGCAACTACACGACGCGGCACTCCACGGCAGTTCGCACTACGTCATGCCCGCGCCCTTACAATGGCTAAGCGCGAACATCGGCATCCACCACGTGCATCACCTCTACAGCCGGATACCTTTCTACCGCTTGCCAGAGGTCCTGAAAGATCACGTCGAACTTGCCAACAGCAATCGGATGACAATCGGCGAAAGCCTTGCCTGCGCGCGCCTGCACCTTTGGGACGACAAGCAAAAGCGGCTTTTGTCCTTCGCTGAAGCGAACGCACAGGTATACTAAGCATCAATACAATTCTGTATTTCAACACAAAGGCCCCGGACACATCGTTTGGGGCTTTTGTCTTTAAGGCGTAGCCTCTCAACCTGATCGCCGATGCCTCCGCTTTCCCAGAGGGTCGCTGGGGACAGCACGATCTAAAGCGCAGAAGGCCACCTCACAGACCCTGCAATAGAAAATTGCCGCAAGGTGCAATCGCATCGACCAAAATCTTCATAAACCACTACCATCGGGACCAATGAACATCTGTGCGTCCGCCAACATCCATTTGAATATGCATCAGACCCGAGAGCCAGACGCCGCCAATGCCGTCCGCAAAGCTTGCGCGCACATCGATGCAGAATCCCGAAATCAGTTTGTGGTCAAAGCCGCCGAGATTGGTGCCAACGTCACACTGGCCGCGCGGTTGCCAAGCACCCATTCGGCCAAGGCCTCAAGCGTCCTGGCTTCAGTCCGCCCAACCAGTATCACCGCTTCGTCCTGACGTGCGCGGAACGCAGCCCGGTCCATCGCACGACGAATTTGCTCGTTGGTTTCATTCGCCCCATCAATGTCGCGGAAAATCAGCCCCGTCGGTACGCCTGCACGTTCGGCGCGCTGGTGGGCGGTGTTCAGTCCGCGTGGGAAGGTGATCAAGCCATGGCCCGAGGCCGCAACAACGTCGACAACCTGTGCCACTGCCGCACGATCTGACTGGAAGCTCTCGCCCGAATTGTCCATGACGGCGACCGCTTCGGGGATTGTTTCAAAGTTCACCCGAAGCGCCACTTCGACGTCCTGCGGCGTGGCCCCAACCGGCAACGACGGGATCATCACCACTTCGCGGCCCATCGCGCGATAGTCTGCTGCAATCTTTGCAGCACCGGGCGATCCGGCATTCACGGCAAAGGACACAGTGCCGGGCAAACCATCCACAACATCCGCCGACAAGGCGCTCTCGCCGCGATGCACAAGAACGACCGACATCAATGGCAGGTCGTCTGTTACCTCAAAGTCAGTGGCCCAACGAGTCAAAGCATCGCCGGTAACGATCATAGCGGGTGTTTCAGGCGCCGCCTCATCAACGTTTTCAGCGACATCGCCGGGCGCTGGACGCTCGGTCGGCAGTGCCGTCTCTTCGGCCTCGGGGGCTGATCCAATCCGCGGAAGACGGTCGGTTTCCACGTTCTGCGCCATATTGCCGATCTCGTCGACCGGCTTGAAAAACTCGCTCTCGCCCCCGTCCACGCGCACGATGGCGTTCGGCGCAAGGTCTGCTTCGGGCGCGTCAACGGCTTCGGGGGCTACGGGCGTTTCCGGCGGATCTGCAGTGTCGGTCTCAAAGATCCGAGGCGTCGGCGCTTCGATCGTGTCCGTGGCTTCGGGTGCAGGCGCCATAGGAGCAGTCTCTTCCACAGCACTGGGAGCCACCACCGCCACATCATCAGTTGCAGGCGCTTGCCCCTCAACCGGCGCATCGGTCGCGGTCTCAGGCGCTTGTGCCGGAACCTCCGGTGCGACAAGCGCGCGGCCCGCATCCGGCGCATCTGCGCTTGGGGCCGATGGTCCGGTTACGTTAATGTCAATTTCTTCCGCGACCTCGGGAGTGCCCGCAAGGCCGGCTGGGCCTTCAACGCTTGGCTGCGGAACCGCTAAAGACGAGGTGTCAAACGCAGGCGGTGTTTCAACCGCATCGTCCGGGGCGACGACGCCAGCGACGCCCTCAGCGCCTGGGCGTGTCTCAGCCTCGGGAACCACGGGGTTTGTTTCAGGTCGTGCCTGATCAAATTCAGTGCCGGCAGGCACCTCAACAGGTACTGCCTCCGGTCGCGGCAAGCTTAGCTCTTGGCGACCGAATACAAGACTGGAAACAGCTAGCATCGCAAAGCCCACGATACCGCCCCAAAATATGCCCGCGAGAAAGCCGCGTCCCAACGCCCTCTCCTTTACTCTGCTCAATTGCCCATGGGTGCCTTGACGAATGGCGACACCTCTGACCAAGTATACCGGCGCTTTCGGCGCCTGACACCCCATATCTGCACCCATAGGCGCGAAGACACGCAAAATGTTACTCCTGATCGACAATTACGACAGTTTCACCTTCAACCTCGTCCATTTTCTGGGCGAGCTTGGAGCGGAATGCCAGGTTCACCGCAATGATGCCCTCACCGTTCAAGAGGCGATGGCGCTGAAGCCCGAAGCCATTATCTTAAGCCCCGGCCCCTGTGACCCAGACAAAGCAGGCATTTGCCTGGCTCTCACGCAGGCCGCCGCCGAAACCAACACGCCGCTTCTAGGTGTTTGCCTTGGCCACCAAGCCATAGGGCAAGCTTTTGGCGGTAAAGTTGTTCGCGCCGGAGAAATCGTCCACGGCAAACTTGGCCAGATGCACCATGATGGCAAATCGCTGTTCAAAGGCCTGCCCTCACCGCTGGACGCCACTCGTTACCACTCGCTGATTGTCGACCGCGACACGCTTCCTGATGAGCTAGAAATCACGGCATGGCTCGACAATGGAATCATCATGGGGTTTCAACACAAAGCCAAACCAATCCACGGGCTGCAGTTCCACCCCGAATCGATCCGTTCTCAACATGGACATGCCATGCTGCAAAATTTCCTCGACATCGTTCCGGTGCACGCATGACATCCGACATCAAATCGCTGATCGCAACCGCCGTTGATCGCCCCCTGACCCGCGCCGAGGCTGAAACCGCCTTCCGCATTTTGTTCAACGGCGAAGCCACCCCCAGCCAGATCGGCGGCCTCCTTATGACATTGCGCACCCGCGGCGAAACGGTCGAAGAATACGCCGCCGCCGCCAGCGTGATGCGCGCAAAGTGCCGCAAAGTGGTTGCGCCGGAAGGGGCTATGGACATCGTTGGCACCGGCGGCGACGGCAAAGGCACCCTTAATATCTCGACCGCCACGGCCTTCGTGGTGGCCGGCGCTGGTGTCACAGTCGCCAAGCACGGCAACCGCAATCTAAGTTCGAAATCCGGAGCCGCCGACGCCCTGACCCAGATGGGTATCAACGTCATGGTCGGCCCCGAAATAGTCGAAAAAGCCATCAACAAAGTTGGCATCGGCTTCATGATGGCCCCGATGCACCACCCCGCAATTGCCCACGTCATGCCGACCCGCGCGGAACTTGGCACTCGCACGATTTTTAACATCCTCGGCCCTCTCACGAACCCCGCAGGCGTGAAGCGCCAACTGACGGGTGCGTTCTCCGAAGAAATGCTCCGCCCTATGGCCGAAACGCTTCACGCGCTCGGCTCCGAAGCCGCTTGGCTTGTCCACGGCTCGGACGGTACGGATGAGATTACCATTACCGGCCCGACAGCCATCGTCGCACTGAAAGATGGTGTGATCACCGAAATGACTGTGCACCCAGAAGACGCGCACCTGCCTGTCCACCCGTTTGAGGCCATCATCGGAGGCACGCCTGAAGAAAACGGCCGCGCGTTTCAAGCGCTTCTCGCCGGAGAAACTTCTGCCTACCGCGACGCCGTCTTGCTGAACGCCGCCGCCGCTCTCGTCATCGCAGGCGTTGCCCACGGCCTTCCGGAAGGTGTTGATATGGCATCAAAATCCATCGACAGTGGTGCTGCACGCGGCAAAATAGAAGGCCTTGCAAAAGTGACTCAAGGCAGCTTAGGTCCTTGAGGCTTCAGCCCCTCAGCCCTTAAAAGCTCAACTCATACCGAAGGTTAAGCCCGTCGCTTTCGTATTTTGACCCACGACCGTAACAATTGGCAGTCGCGGACAAAAAACCTTTGATGCCAGTCACATAACTTGATCCCAACTCAACCCGTCCGCGTCCACTTTCATACGCTGTCACCACCGATCGTGCCGCACCGGTGCCATCGATGCGGGAATAAATACAAGTGACCCCGCCTAAGACATCAACCGTGCCGAAGCCAATGTCGTCCGGAACGGTGAAATCTGCGCCCGCTGCGAGCTGAAAAACCGTCACCGTCTGCCCCTGGACCACCACACTGTTGCCATCCACGTAGCTTTCCAGACGGTCCGTTGCATAAGTCGCCAAAAATTTTGGCTCCAACGACACGTCCGCATAATTTGCCTGTCCGGCAAACCTTCACCCACGCCAAAATCCGCTCGGACTAGACCCGTCGGTGTAAGTACCAAGCGGAGACGTCTCGTTCTCCGTTTGCCCGTAAAGGACGCAGCCCTTATAAAAAAAACAAGGGTAATCCCGGCGCTTTGGCGACGAAATAAGGGCCAAACATCCAGCCCACCCCGACGAACGCGCCGTATCATCGTCCCGTGAAATGAAATCTGCCTGAAACTGCCACCGGCCAGACGCGTCTCGCTGACCTTCCAGCGACGCCTCATTGCGCCAAGCGCATAAGCCGCCTCGCTGGTATCTGATGTCCCCCAGTTCGCAGTTAAGTCGACCCAGAAATGGCTATCTTCCTGCGACAAAGAAAGGCTGTGGCGGCCGTTTTACTTCGTCACGGCTGCATTCGCAAACCCACGCCGCGAGCCCGACAAAATCCGATAAGGTCAGGCTGGTTCGCAATCAAAAGGTTGGCGAGCTCATATTGTAGTTCGGCAACTTCTTCCGACGTTGCATCTGCGTCCGTATAAGTCGCCGCACTTGTGTCCGAGACATTGCCGGCTTCATCACGGGATACCGCAGCTATTGTCCCCGAAGGCTGGTCCGCGCTTGAGTTGGGGGAATGAGCGTCCGTCGATGGGTCCGCGGTCACAGCACTTCAGAGCTTGGCCGTTCCCGCCACACCGATCGCACCTTTGGGTTACGGTGTATGCGAGGCAATACAGGCGCATCGGGCGGCGTGATATCAGACGCCATCCCAGTGACCGCGATATCATAAAAGGCTTCGCCAGCATCATCGCTGGAAACGTCTAGATCGAAGGGAAAGGCCCCTGCTGCAGTAGGCTTGTACGTAGATTTAAACGTCGTGGACAACCAACCCAGGCTCAAGTGTTAAAGAGCCGGGCGCCGCAATGTCACATTCTGCACATTTCTCAAGTTTGTCGCTGTCGGGGTGCCGCTGAGCGTCAGAGCCACAGGGCCTGTATTGCAGATCATGTAAATATCTACCTTTGGAGTTCCCGCACGATCCATGCCCTGATTGTCAGCGCCACCATCGGTCAAAGGACCTGAATCCGACGAGACAGTCTCAATCTCGCCAAGACTGTGAAAAAAACTGGGCTTCGGCAATCTAAAGGAACTCTCTGCCTGCCAGTTGAACCCGCACGTAGCGGCCGGTGCGATCGACATTCAAGGGAGTCGGGCGAAGCGTCTGCCCCGAAACATACAGCTCAAGCACCCCAGCCTACCCCTGCGACGCAGCAATCGTGCCACCGGTAAATGACGTATCCGAGACAAATACCTGGAAGTTCGAGCCGCGGGCCGCGCAGCAATCTTTTTGGTTGAACAAGCTTATCGTCAAGATGCTTTCAACCGACCTGCCCTAGTGGCTGTACTGGTGTTGCCATCAATGGCTCTGCTCGCCGATCCGCCAACCCGTCGCCGACTGCGTCGCGGTGCCGGCTGGAGCTAGCTTCACTCACGCTTGAGGATCTGTGCCAAGCAAAAATACGCATAACGCTGCACGGATTGCCGTCCGGAAGAGGTCGGTCAATTGAAGCGCCGATTAACTGGTTACTTATCTCTTGAAGGCGGTGATAAACCTTTATTTACGCTTTTCTGGGCCCCGACTGGGAGATTTCGAGACTGTCAGGCACCAATTGTGGTTTGAATTGGCATGATCGACGGCTTCTCTCCTTCGCACAAGACGCAACCTCCGCTTGCCTATGCGACCACGCCGCGACTACGTTGAGCTCATGGCACGTTCCCTCCAAATTCCCGACGCGTGGAGCCTTTTGCCATTCTTCACGAGCCATTGGCCCGCACTCAAAACCAAGCTTGCCGCCGAAACAAGCACCATCCTTCCCCCCGAAATCCAGCGCTTCGCCGCCTTTGAACACACTGCGCCACAGGACATCCGAGTTGTCATTTTGGGACAGGACCCCTACCCGACTCCCGGCCACGCCAATGGCCTTGCCTTCTCCGTTGCGCCCGATGTTCCGCTTCCAAGATCTCTCGCGAACATCTACCGCGAAATGGAAGACGATCTTGGTGCACGGCCCAAAACCGGCGACCTCTCCCACTTGGCCGCACAAGGCGTCCTCCTGCTGAATACGTGTCTCTCAGTTCCCGCCGGAAACCCAGGCGCCCACGCAAAACTTGGCTGGTCTCATCTCACCCGTGATGTGCTGGCCGAGGTTTCGCGTCATAATTGCGCATTCCTGCTGTGGGGCAACCATGCGCAGTCCTTCCGGGGCGACATTCGTTCTGGCAATCACCTTGTCCTTGAGACTGCCCATCCATCGCCTCTTTCCGCAAGGCGCGGTTTTTTCGGCGCCCGTCCGTTTTCGCGGGTCAACGCTTGGTTTCAAACCCGCGGGGAAACGCCGATCAACTGGATTGCGGCGCCTTAACAAGAGCCTCTCTTTGCGAACGCCTGCACCGACGCAATACCAACGTTATAACGATATGCCTTTTCAGCCCCCTTTGGACACGCTATTTCAACATTATGAGCACCGCACTTGATCGCATTAAGGCCTACAAACTCGACGAGATTGCCGAGGCCAAAGCCGCCCGTCCGCTTGCCGATGTCATGGCAATGGCGCACGACGCCTCGCCGCCACGTGGCTTCGCTACTGCACTCACTAGGGCCTCGCGAACCGGCTATGCGCTGATCGCCGAGATCAAAAAGGCCAGCCCTTCCAAAGGTTTAATCCGCGCAGACTTCGACCCGCCTGCGCTTGCGAAAGCCTATGAGGCCGGTGGAGCCACCTGCCTGTCGGTTCTCACTGACACCCCTAGCTTCCAAGGTGCGCCCGACTACCTCGTCGCCGCCCGCAAGGCTGTGTCATTGCCATGTCTGCGCAAAGACTTTCTCTATGACACCTACCAGGTCGCGGAAGCCCGCGCATGGGGCGCCGACTGCATCCTGATCATTATGGCCAGCGTCACAGACGAACAGGCTTTGGAACTTGAAGATTGCGCGGTAAACGATTGGAATATGGATGTTTTGGTTGAGATTCATGACGAAGAGGAACTTCATCGCGCCACAAAACTACGCTCGCCGCTGCTTGGAATTAACAACCGCAATTTGAAGACCTTCGAGACGGATCTCGGCACCACCGAGCGCCTCGCAAAAGACGTTCCCATGGGCCGCACAATTGTTGCGGAAAGCGGTTTATTCACGCCGGAAGACCTTGCTCGTATGGCTCATATCGGTGCGCGAACGTTCCTCATCGGCGAAGGCCTGATGCGTCAGGACGACGTCGCAGCCGCCACCCGCGCAATCCTCGCAAACCCGGTTCCAATCGATGGGGCCGTCTGATGTCGGGTCTCACACATTTCGATCAACAGGGTCAGGTGCACATGGTCGATGTCTCCGACAAAGATCACACGGACCGGATTGCAGTGGCCGAAGGATACGTTCGGATGTCCCAGCAAGTCCTTGAAATCATTACCGAGGGGCGCGCTAAAAAGGGCGACGTGCTTGCCGTTGCAAGACTGGCAGGTATTATGGGCGCGAAGAAAACGTCCGAGCTTATTCCACTATGCCATCCCCTGCCGATCACGAAAGTTGCGCTTGAATTGACTGTTGACCCCACACGACCTGGCGTGCGCGTCGAGGCAACTGTCAAAACCTCCGGGCAAACTGGCGTCGAGATGGAAGCCCTGACTGCGGTGTCCACGGCTTGTCTGACGATCTACGACATGGTGAAGTCAGTCGAGAAATCCATGATCATCGAAGACATACGGCTTGTGCTGAAAGATGGCGGAAAAACAGGGCTTTACGAGGCTGATACGTGATTTCAGTCGACGAAGCTTTGGGCCATGTGTTCGCCCTTGCGCAGCCAGTTGGCACGGAAACTGTGCCACTTCGCCAAGCCGCCGGTCGTGTTTTGGCCAAGCCCGTCGTCGCGTCACGCGCTCACCCCCCCTTCGCCACATCCACCATGGACGGCTATGCTATTGCCACCGAAAGCGTTCGCATCCACGATACTTTCCAAGTGATCGGCGAAGCGGCCGCCGGACATCGATTTGACGGTGACGTGGCTGCAGGTCAGGCGGTACGCATTTTTACCGGAGCGCCTATCCCCCCCGGCACCATGCGGGTTGTTATTCAGGAAGACACTCGCCACATTGGAAGCCGGATATCCATTTCTAGTGATCCAAATTCATCGCTTTATATCAGACCTGACGGAGCCGACTTTAAAGTTGGAAGTATGATTGCGGCGCCGCGACTGTTATCGCCTTCTGATGTGGCGTTGATAGCTTCAATGAACCAGGTCGAAATTCTTGTTTCTCGAAAACCCGTTGTGGCCCTAATCGCGACCGGCGACGAGCTAGTGATGCCTGGTGAAGCGCCCGGTGCGGACCAGATCATCGCGTCGAACGCGCTTGGCTTGGCCGCGATGGTTGAAGCTGCAGGCGGTATAGCACGGGTTCTGCCCATCGCGCGTGATAAAGTCGGATCGCTTCAAGGCGTTTTCGACTTAGCGAAAGGCGCCGACCTAGTTGTGACCATCGGCGGGGCATCTGTCGGAGACCACGACCTTGTTGGTCAAGTCGCCGAAATGCGCGGGATGGAACGTGCTTTCTACAAAGTTGCCATGCGCCCCGGAAAGCCTTTGATGGCGGGACAGCTTGAAGGTTCTGCGATCCTGGGATTGCCCGGAAACCCTGTATCATCAATTATTTGTGGTCGTATCTTTATGTTGCCAATGATGGCGGCCATGCAAGGGCTTCCCGCGAAAGCGCCCGAGCGGATGACTGCTATATTGGGCGCTGCGATCTGCAGAAATGGTCCGCGAGAACACTATATGCGCGCCCGACGGAGCGGTGATCGGGTAGTGGTGGCAGACTGTCAGGATAGTGGGCTGCTAAGTGTGCTTGCGGACGCGAATGCTTTGGTGGTCCGGCCTCCGAATGATCCTGCCAAAACCGCAGGTGACGTGGTTGATGTTCTCGATTTGTGATCGTTGACACAAAACAAGAACGCGTATAGAACATTAATCGAACACGAGACCGCATGGAAATGGTGAGCAGAGGAGGTTCGCATTAATGTTGACCCGTAAACAACTTGATTTGCTAGAATTTATTCATAAGCGCGTTCAGCGCGATGGCGTTCCGCCTTCGTTCGACGAAATGAAGGAAGCTCTCAGCCTTAGGTCGAAATCCGGGATCCACCGCCTGATCACGGCTTTGGAAGAGCGTGGGTTCATTCGTCGACTTGCGCACCGCGCACGGGCCATTGAGATTGTGAAGCTTCCGGATGCTCTTGATACAAACAAAAGGTTTGTGCCGAAGGTCATTGAAGGCGATCGCCCCGACGCAGCATTGCCGCCGAATGCCATGCCGATCGATGCGCAAGCCATGGAATTGCCGGTGATGGGCCGGATTGCGGCTGGCGTGCCGATTGCCGCGATCAGCGAGGTGAGCCACCGGGTGGCAGTTCCTGGGCAAATGCTTTCGGGCAAAGGTCATCATTATGCGCTTGAGGTCAAAGGCGACTCGATGACCGACGTTGGTATTAACGATGGTGACATTGTTGTCATTCGCGAGACCAACACCGCCGATAACGGCGACATCGTTGTCGCTTTGGTGGAGGATCAAGAAGCTACGCTGAAGCGTTTTCGCCAACAGGGCAACACCATTGCCCTTGAAGCCGCGAATCCTGCCTACGAAACGCGACTGTATCGCGACGATCAGGTCAAAGTTCAGGGTCGCCTGGTCGGATTGATCCGCAGTTATTGAAACCAAAGCCGCGCGCCCTGTTTTTGACGCGCGGTTTTCAGACGCCGGTCAGGACCGTGTCGGTAAAACGCCAATGACCCTGTTTTGCGTTAGGATTCTACGTTGAGTATCGTGCATCCGTCGGGAGCCTCTGATTTTATATTCACGACGAAAAATCCGCGTTTTGACAGTCGGCACCGGAATATACCCGTGCTTTTTTGCCGGTCACGTGGAAAATCGTTTTCGAATTAGGCTTTATGACATGGCGCTTTCAGACGGTTTCAAACCCGTCGTGGGCAAAGGCTAGGTCCTGCTTCACCGGGTCCCATAATTTTCAAGCCAGCTTGGGCGGCAAAGCTTTCCCCGTGGGATTTTGAAAGGTGGCGCCCCTGTGCCGTCATTACACCAACGAGACTTCCGGTTTCGTTAGGGATCATATCGGGGCGTGGGTCGCGCTCCAGATGACGATTGAGCAAGCACGGGAGTAATACCGACAAGCGTGCGGCCCTGCTACAAGACGATCCAAAGACACCCAAGCGTCAGCAGCGGAAGGACCAGAGCCGTCGGGCTCGAGATATGGCTAAGCGATTCCGGCAAATAGACAACTTTATCGGCGACGGTCAGTATCCATGTGATTGCAGCGTCGATCAGTTTGAGGCCAATCCATTCCAAGCCAAACGGCCAAAGCACAGCCCAAAGCACCGCGCTGGGGATGATGATGGCGCTCATCAGCGGAACCGAAAGGATGTTAGCTACTAGCCCGAAATTGGGGATCTGATTAAAACGAGCCGCTGCGATTGGCGTAGTTGCAAGCCCCACGATAGTAGACGACAGGGCAATACCTTCGACCATACGCAAGGGCCATGGCCAGCGCGATTGGGTCCAATCAGCGTCGCGCATCCAGCCGAAAGTGGCTACCAGTGCGATCGTGGCAGCAAAGGACCTCTTAAATGCCAGGCATCACCGGCGACCACGAAAACAGGTAGCTGCGTTAACGGTCGATCAGGTCAGAAACGTCGATCAGCGGGCGCACCCTTGTCTCCCGATGTAGGGTTGACTACACACCGGCGATGCTACGCCCTTCATGGTTTCCATAAGCTTAATTTCAAAGGCCTACCCTTATGAACGACCGTCCTGTCGTGACCCGTTTCGCTCCGTCCCCGACGGGTTATCTGCATATTGGTGGCGCGCGCACCGCATTATTCAATTGGCTTTTTGCGCGCCGTAACGGGGGCAAGTTCCTGCTTCGGATTGAGGACACCGACAGGGCGCGCTCAACGCCTGAGGCAACTGAGGCGATCTTTCGCGGGTTGACGTGGCTGGGGCTTGATTGGGACGGCGATGCTGTGAGCCAATTTGAGGGCGCCACGCGGCATGCGGAGGTCGCCCAAGAGATGTTGGAGTCGGGCGCTGCATACAAATGCTTCTCGACCCAAGACGAAATCGCTGCGTTTCGCGAGGCGGCGAGGGCTAAAGGCGCATCGACGCTGTTCCGCTCGCCGTGGCGCGATGGGGCGGAAGGCGATCAACCGGATGCGCCGTTTGCGATCCGCGTCAAGGCGCCGCGCGAGGGTGTGACGGTGATCAAAGACGCCGTGCAGGGCGATGTGACGGTACGCAATGATCAGTTGGACGATATGATCGTATTGCGATCGGACGGCACGCCGGTTTATATGTTGGCCGTGGTGGTGGATGACCACGACATGGGGGTGAACCATGTGATCCGTGGTGACGATCATTTGAATAACGCGGCCCGTCAGATGTTGGTTTACAAGGCCATGGGCTGGGACGTTCCGGTTTGGGCGCATATCCCGCTTATTCACGGCGAGGACGGCAAGAAATTGTCTAAACGCCACGGCGCCTTGGGGGTCGAAGAGTGGCAGGCCGAAGGATACCCTGCGCCGGGTATGCTCAACTATCTGGCACGGCTTGGCTGGAGCCATGGGGACGATGAGTTTTTCACGACCGAACAAGCCATCGCCTGGTTTGGGCTGGACGGCATTGGCAAGGCCCCTGCCCGGTTTGATACCAAGAAGCTAGCTAATTTGTCGGGTCAGCACATTGCGGTAATGGACGATGCTGCACTTGTAGAAGAAATTGAAGGATATCTGACAGTTTCGGGCCAAGAAAAATTGACAGATGTCCAGAAAAGCGACCTTGAGCGTGCAATGTACTGCCTCAAGGATCGCGCCCGGACTTATCCGGAGCTTCTTGAAAAAGCGGCGTTTATTTTGACATCGAGACCGATTGTGCCAGATGAAAAATCGGCCAAGGCGCTTGATTTAGTATCCCGCAGTATACTGGGAGAATTGACGCCGCACCTGCAAAATGCTAGCTGGGAGCGCGACACTCTGGAGGGCGTCGTGCAGTCACTGGCAGAGGCACACGGCCTTAAGCTTGGCAAACTGGCAGGACCACTTCGCGCAGCGTTGTCGGGCCGGGCCGTTAGTCCAAGTGTCTTCGACATGATGCTGGTCCTAGGCCGCGACGAAACCGTGCGCCGATTGGATGACGCGGCCACATAATCCGGGCATTCCCCTTTGATGCGGGGTCCGTCCAACTTCAGATCCTGCGCAGCGACGCGACGGACAAACCGACCGGCCCTTTGGACCGGACTGAAAACGGGGATGACCATGGCAGACACTAAGAAAACAGCCAAACTGACGTTCGATGGCAAGGAAATTGAACTGCCGATCTTGTCCCCCAGCGCGGGTCCGGACGTTTTGGATATCCGCAAACTTTACGCACAGGGCGACGTCTTCACTTATGATCCCGGCTTCACCTCGACAGCGGCGTGCGACAGCACGATCACGTTCATCGATGGCGATCTTGGCGAGTTGTTGCACCGTGGTTACCCGATTGATCAGTTGGCTGAGAAATCGCACTTCCTCGAGGTCAGCTATTTGCTGCTTTACGGCGAATTGCCCTCGGCGGTTCAGCTGGAAGATTTTGAGGCCCGCGTGACGCAGCATACAATGTTGCATGAACAAATGGTTTATTTCTATCGCGGCTTCCGTCGGGACGCGCACCCGATGGCGATTATGACCGGTGTCGTTGGTGCCATGTCAGCGTTTTATCATGACAGTACGGACATCACTGATCCGTGGCAGCGCGAAGTGGCGACGATCCGGCTGATCGCTAAAATGCCAACGATTGCAGCCTGGGCTTACAAGTTCTCGATCGGTCAGCCGTTTGTGTATCCGCGCAATGATCTTGACTATGCCTCGAATTTCTTGCGGATGTGTTTTTCGGTGCCCGCCGAGGAATACGAAGTGAACCCGATCCTGTCGCGTGCGATGGACCGCATCTTTACGTTACACGCTGATCATGAACAAAACGCTTCGACATCGACCGTACGGCTTGCGTCGTCTTCAGGTGCCAACCCGTTTGCCTGTATCGCGGCCGGTATTGCCTGCCTTTGGGGGCCTGCGCATGGTGGTGCAAACCAGGCGTGTCTTGAGATGCTACGCGAGATTGGCACAGTGGATCGCATCCCTGAGTACATCGCGCGTGCAAAAGACAGGGACGATCCGTTCCGTCTGATGGGCTTTGGACACCGGGTTTATAAGAACTTTGACCCGCGTGCGAAGGTCATGAAGCAGTCGGCGGACGAGGTGCTTGAGTTGCTTGGGATTGAGAACAATCCGACGCTTCAAGTGGCTAAAGAACTTGAGCGGATCGCAGTTGAGGATCCCTACTTCAAAGAGAAGAAGCTTTATCCGAACGTAGATTTCTATTCCGGTATTATTCTGGATGCGATGGGCTTCCCGACATCGATGTTCACGCCGATCTTTGCGCTTGCGCGGACCGTTGGCTGGATCAGCCAATGGAAAGAGATGATTGCCGATCCACAGATGAAAATCGGTCGTCCCCGTCAGCTTTATGTTGGTGCGACGATGCGCGATTATGTGGACGTCGAAAACCGCTGATATTCAGAACCTATGGTATGTGATAATGCCGCCGCTGCAAATGCTGAGAATGCGCATTCGCGGCAGATATCTTCTGTAGCCATACAGGAGAAAGACCGACGACATCAACGTCGGACGCACGGTTCAATATTGACCTTACTACGAGCCACGCGCCGGTGGATTTCAGGACAGGCTGGCTTTGCGGATCGTGAAGTTCATGCGCATTTTTGCCGACCAATTCTTTGCCAAACGCTATAGCCACTGGGCTGTAGTCTGGAGACGGATGCGGCTGTTCCCGGAATGGTGGGCGGGCTTTTGCAGCCGCTTAAGTTGATCCGTCATATCCGCGATGATCAGGGCTGGATCAAAGCGTTGCTCGAAGAGGCCGACACCGAGCGCATGCATCTGATGACTTTTATCGAGATCGCTCAGCCGACGCGGGTCGAGAGATCGATCATCATGCCGGGTCAGGGGGGCTATAATGTCTATCTCTGAGCGTATCTGCTCTTTCCATCGGTGGCGCACAAGATTCTCGGATATCTCGAAGAAGAAGGCGTGGCGAGCTATTTACAGTTTCTTGAAGAAATCGAAGCCGGCAAGGTAGAGAACGTGCCGGAGCCGCGAATTGCAAAAGCGTACTGGGGTTTTCCCGATGATGCACGGCTTCGCGACGTTGTGATTGTGATCCGCGCTGATGAGGCCGAGAATCGCAATGCCTACGATGGGTTTTCCGGTAAAATTGCGGCGGGCGATCAAACATTGGGAGCTGCCAACACGGATTACAGAACGGAAAGGCGGCGCGCGGCTATTTTTTCGGTCTGCGCGCCGGGTATTTTCTTATAGTACTGTTTTTAGGGGCGTTTACGGTATTTCGTAACGTCGTTGTTACATCGCATTGCGTCCGTGCAGTCGCGCGTAAAGATAGGGTTCTGTTAACCCCTTAGCCGTGAAATTTCCGCGATATGGTTGAGACTGCGTTAACAGTGTGGGCTTATCGGCCTTCGTATTGTGCCGGGCGCTTTTCCATAAACGCAAGAACGCCTTCGCGAAAATCACGGGTCTTGCCGCAACGGCCCTGAAGCTTGGCTTCCAACAGCAGCTGCTCTTCAAGCGTATTGCCAGCGCTGGCCCGGAGCGCTTCTTTGATGCCCACGTAGGACGTCGTTGGACCAGATGCGAGTTTGGCCGCGCGGTCGCGCCAGCGAGCCTCAAACGATGCGTCCGGCACCGTTTCCCAAATCATACCCCAGTCGGCTGCCTGCCGCGCGGTTATGGGCTCGGCGAACAAGGCCGCGCCCATAGCGCGCGCCATGCCAATCTGCTGCGGCAGGAAATGTGTGACGCCCGCGTCGGGGATAAGGCCGATGCGTGCGAAGGCTTGCAAGAAGATCGCGCTCTCGGTGGCAATTACAACGTCTGCGGCTAGCGCAAGGGCTGTCCCTGCCCCGGCAGCGGCACCGTTGACGGCCGCGATGACGGGGATTGGTGCGTCTACCATCGCGCGGATCATTGGCATGTATTCGTCGCGCAATGTCCGTTCCAGGTCGGTGTTCGCGACTGTGGCGCGATCGCCAAGGTCCTGGCCCGAGCAGAACGCATCGCCGGTGCCAGTAATGACGAGGGCACGCATGGTGAGGCTGAGAGCTTTGACGGCGTGAAGAATTTCCGCGCGCATCTGCGTGTTGAATGCGTTCTTTACCTCGGGGCGGTTCAGCGCAATGACGCCGTAGCCGCCGGTTTCAGTGACGCGGATGGTTTGATAGTCCATAGGAATTCCTTTTAACGCTCTGGCATCACATAAGTGAACTGAACGGTTCGGAAAAGTCCAAACGCGACGTTAGTCGTCCATAAGTTGGCTGAGGCGAGATTTTTCTGCGTCCGAAAGGGTGTCAGGAGCAGCTTCGGGGCGTCTGCGGCGAATATAGACGGCTGCGATCCCGAAGGCTGCAAGGAACATCGCCGGGCCTGCAATCCAAAGGATCAGGGTAGAGCCAGTTGCGCGTGGAGTCAGCAGCACGTATTCGCCATAGCGCGCAACGATGAAGTCAATTGTCTCGTCGTTGGTATCACCTGCAACGAGACGCTCGCGGACCAAAAGGCGCAGGTCGCGGGCCAGTTCTGCGTCGCTTTCGTCGATGCTTTCGTTGCGGCAGACGAGGCAACGGAGGTTCTTCGACATTTCCCGGGCGCGTTCTTCTAACGCCGGATCGTCGAGGATTTCGTTGGGTTGCACCGCCAATGCCGGCGTGGCGATGGCAAGTGCAATGGTTAACATCAACACACGGATCATTCGGCTGGGACCCCGCCTGAAGCTTTTGGCGTTTTGCGCGCGCCAGCCGCGACGCGGAAGCGACGGTCCGTCAGAGACAAGAGCCCGCCGAGCGACATGATGATCGCGCCCGCCCAGATCCAGCTGGCGAAGGGTTTGACGAAGGTGCGGACTGACCATCCGCCGTTGCCTTGCGGATCGCCGATGACGAGGTAGAGGTCACGGAAGATGCCGTTGTCTATGGCTGCTTCCGTGGTTGGCATGTTGGCAACGGGATAGATGCGTTTTTCAGGGAACAACGTGGTGACTTCAGCGCCGTTTCGATCGACGCGCATTTCCGCCATGGTCGAGATATAGTTCGGGCCCTCGAGTTGTCGCACGTCCACGAGGGTCACCTCATAGGCCCCAACGCGGAAGCTCTCACCGGGTTTAGCGACGCGGATATCCTCGATTTGCCAAGCAGTAATGGCGGCAATGCCGATGAAGGTGATTCCAAGGCCCGCATGTGCTGTGACTCGGCCCATGTCAGCGCGTGGCAGGTGGATGAGACGACGGAGCTTGGCTGCTGCCCCTCCCCGTCCTGTGCGTTGCAACAGATCGACGCCTGCTCCGAAGACAAGCCAGGTGCCCAAGGCCACCCCAATCGGGGCGATCATCGAGCGCTCGGTCTGAACGGTCCAGACGATGGCGACGACCGCGAAGGCGGCAGCAAGGACGCCATAAAGCGGGCGTATGGTATTGGCCAGTTTCGCGCGCTTCCAGGGCAGCATCGAACCGATGGGTAGGATGATTGCCAGCGCCATCATGAAGGGAGTGAAAGCGGCGTCAAAAAACGGCGAGCCGACCGAGAGCTTTCGGTCCCAGAGGAGTTCGGCGACCAGCGGCCAGATCGTACCTAGGAAAACAACAAACGTGGCGACCGCGAGCAGGACATTGTTGGCGACAAGAGCACTTTCACGGCTTACAAGGCTGAACACACCTTTCGCCTGCAACTGGCCTGCGCGCGCCGCGTAGAGCGTCAGCGCGCCCCCCATGAAAAAGGCGGTGATCAACAAGAGGTAGACGCCGCGTTCGGGGTCATTGGCAAAGGCGTGGACGGATGTAAGCACACCGGATCGCACGATGAACGCGCCGATCAGCGAGAAGCCGAATGCGAGAATTGCCAGCAGGATCGTCCAGCTTTTCAACGCCTCGCGCTTTTCAACAACAATGGCCGAATGCAAAAGGGCTGCGGCAATGAGCCATGGCATGAAGGACGCGTTTTCGACCGGATCCCAAAACCAGAAACCGCCCCATCCAAGCTCGTAGTAGGCCCACCAGCTTCCAAGTGCGATGCCGATGGTGAGGTTCAGCCATGCCAATAATGTCCATGGCCGGACCCAGCGGCCCCAGGCGGCGTCGACGCGGCCCTCGATCAGAGCGGCGACGGCGAAAGAGAAGCTCATCGAGAGGCCGACGTAGCCGATGTAGAGAAATGGCGGATGGAACGCGAGGCCGGGGTCCTGCAGGAGTGGGTTTAGATCCTGGCCATTCAGGGGCGGAAATTCCAAGCGCTCGAATGGGTTCGACGTGAAGATAAGAAATGTCAAAAAAGCAACGCCAACAGAGGCTTGCACCCCAAGAACACGGGCACGCAGCCGGTCTGGAAGATTCCCTCCGAACCACGCCGCTAGCGCTCCGAAGAAGGCGAGGATCACGCACCAAAGCAGCATAGAGCCTTCGTGGTTGCCCCATACTCCGCTGATTTTATAGAGCATCGGTTTGGCAGTGTGGCTATTGGCTACGACAAGGCGGAGCGAGAAGTCCGAGGTGACGAAGGCGTATGTGAGGGCCGCAAACGAAAAGCCCAAAAGAAAGAATTGAACCGTTGCGGCGGGTTCGGCCACTGCCATCCAGCCACGCCAACCTTTGTGGGCGCCGACGAGTGGCATGACCGTCTGAACGACGGCAACCAGAAGGGCAAGAATCAGGGTGAAGTGGCCAAGTTCGATAAACATGAGTCATACAGTAGAGCGCGCGCAAGGAGAGGCCAAGGGCGCGGGACGCTTCGTCGCGGTTTGGTGACGCGGGCGTGAGAAAATCTGATCAGTCCGTCTGGTTTTGCGCAGAATGGCTTTCGTTCCAAACGCGCCGAACACCTGTAAAGCCGGCGGGAACAACACGAGAAGGCCGCCGGTCAGACCGATATCTGCGTCAAAGCTTTGAGAGCGCTGATGGTGCAGGGACATATCGCAGATGAAGACCCCGACAATCAATGTCGAGAGGACGACAAGCATCAGCAAATACTCTTGAGACGCTCCTTGGGATAGTTGAAACGCCGTGCAGCCACATACGGCTATGTCGACACCGCCTTGCGCGCGCGGGCGCAGGTCAGAACCCGCGCATCCGCTTCGTTGACGCAGACATCGCTGTTCAGATCAAGGCGGAGCCGCCGCATAGTGTGTGTATCGCAACACCGAAATTGGTTTCCCCGCCGGGGCCAGACGGGTCTTTCATGCACCCGCCTTCGCGGACAGGATGGCGTCTACAATGAAGTGGACTGTGTTGGTATCAATCCGTTTCCCTTGGTCTGGACTGTTGCGCCAGAACGTCCGGGAAAAGAATGGGCCAGTACCTAACCGTTCGGGTCTTGGTAAACGCCTTGGGCTTTCAAAGCGTCAATGACCTCGGATGGCATATAGGTTTCGTCATGGCGAGCCAAAATTTCCGAGGCCTCGAACACGCCATCAATATAACGACCCGTGCCGACCATGCCCTCGCCTTCGCCAAAAAGGTCGGGAAGAACGCCGGTATATGATACTGGAATAGTGGCACCGCCGTCGGTGACAGCAAACGTGATTGTTTCACCCTGCCCGCGTATCAAGGTGCCGTCAGCCACAAGCCCGCCTATGCGAAACACCTCTGTAGCCGGGGGGGGCGTTTCGGCGATCTCGGACGGTGAGCGAAAAAACTGAAGCGCATCAGGCGCTGCAATGTAAAAGGCAGTGAATGAGGCGATCATCGCGGCAAACGCCAGCACGATGACCTGTATTCGGCGTTGCTTTTTAAGACCCTTCATCATCTCTTCTTCTTGGTCAAAATACTCTGGCGAGATTGAGGGGCAAAGCCCCTCGTTCCCAAAGTCAGATAATCACGGATAAACAGGTGCTGCCATGAGACCAGTCGTCTCATCTTCGCCCAGCATCAGGTTAGCGTTCTGGATGGCCTGCCCCGACGAACCCTTGGTGAGGTTGTCGAGTGTCGCAATCACCGTGACGCGACCCGCGATGCGATCCCCTGCCACACCGATATGGCAGAAATTCGAGGCACGCACGTCCTTCATCTGCGGCATTTCCCCCATCGGAAGAACTTGAATGAAAGGCTCGTTTACATAGGCTTTGGACAAAGTCTGGAAAGCGATCTCAGGGTCGCCTTTCAGGTAGCAAGTCATCACAATGCCACGCGTGGCCGGGATCAGATGCGGGGTCAGCTGCACACGTATGTCATGGCCTGCGATCGCGGAGAACTCCTGATCGAACTCGCCAAGATGACGATGGGTGCCACCGACAGAGTAGGCTTTGACGTTTTCGCTCATCTCGGATGACAAAAGATGTTCTTTCAGCGAACGGCCCGCACCTGATGAGGCCGCTTTGAGGTCCATGATAATGTCATCAAAGTCTATGACCCCGGCTTCAATCAAGGGGCGCAGCGCGAACTGCCCAGTTGCCGCGTTGCATCCAGTACCCGCGACGAGCCGCGCGGATTTGATCTGATCACGGTAAAATTCCGTGAGGCCGTACACTGATTCTTTTTGCAGACTGGGCGCAGAGTGCGGTTTGCCGTACCATGCGGCATAGGCTTTTGCATCGCGCAGACGGAAATCAGCGGACAGATCTACGACCTTGAGATCGCTTGGCAATTTAGCGATCACTGCCTGTGACGTTGCATGCGGCAAAGCACAAAACGCCAGATCAATACCGGCAAAATCGATGTCTTCGATCCGAACGAGATCAGGAAGGTCCATATGGCGCAGATGCGGGTAGACCGATGACATCGGCTGGCCTGCCTTGCGGTCGCCCGACAAAGCTTTGATCCGAAATGTTGGATGGGTGGCGATCAGCCGTACGAGTTCGGCACCGGTGTATCCGCTGGCGCCCAGAATGGCGATGTTGTGGGGCATGGGGCCCGCTCCTTTGAGACTTTCACATGATGTAACGATAGGACGGCTACGCTGCAATCAGGCGGCGTGGAAATCGGCTCGTCGTCGCAAGAACCGTGTGGCCTGATCGCTGACGCGTTGGGGGTCACCTGTAGTCAGAAACATCGACACTTTGCCGGCCCCAAGCATGTTGGGGCGGCGTTCAAGATAGTCCGCGAGGCTTTCCGCCACCAGATCGGCCTGACTGTAGACTTTTACGTCTGCGCCAAGTGCGTCCTGGAATATATCTTCGACAATCGGGTAATGCGTGCAGCCCAAAATAGCGGCATCGGGCAGCGGCATTTTGCGTTTCATTGCATCGACATGGCTACGCACCAGAGCCTCAGCTAGGATCATGTCGCCGTCTTCAATGGCATCCACGACGCCGCCGCAGGCTTGCGCTTCGACGTCGACACCAATGGCGCGAAACGCCAACTCGCGTTGAAACGCACGGCTGGACACGGTGGCAGGTGTTGCAAACAATGCGACGTGTTTTACCGAAACTTCGCGTGGCGGAGAATTGTCACCCCACTCGCGTTCTGTCAGTGCTTCGATCAACGGAACGAACACGCCAAGAACGCGTTTGCCGTCGGGGATCCAGCTATCCTGCATCCGCCGCAATGCCGCAGCAGAAGCGGTGTTGCAGGCAAGGATCACAAGATCGCAACCGGCGTCAAAGAGGCGCTGGGTCCCGACCGTTGTGAGGTTAAAGATGTCTTCCGCGTCGCGCGTTCCGTAAGGCGTATGAGCGTTGTCGCCGTAATAAACCACCGGCAGATCCGGCATGCGTTCGGACACCGCTTTGTAGACGGTAAGCCCCCCTAATCCGCTATCCAGTATACCGACCGCCATCGCGTCGCGCCTTTTTTTGACTCGCCTCGAACTCGAATTCATAGATTTCGGTTCGTGTGCCTTCTGGCGAAAGGGCATAGGTCGACGCGCGCAAAAAGTCCATCATGGCCTTTGCATCCCCGCACCTTGCGGTGATTTCTTCTGCCGCCATGGGCTTTCCGATCACGACTTTGAAAGGTTCGTCGGTGCGGCGCCGGAATTCCTTGATTAAAAGCACGGCCCGCAGGTTGGTGTGAACGTGGCTTGCAATCTCAAACAGCCACGAGTTTGCCCCTTCGAAATTGATCGGCAACACCGTGGCGTTGGGCTTGGCGATCATCTTCGCCGTGAACGACCGCCAGCCAGTATCCAGCGGTTCTGAAAACGGTTTGGCAGACGTTGATACGGTTCCGCCGGGAAAGATGCCAATCGCGCCGCCGCTCGCCAGAAAATCGAGCGCTGTTTTGCGGGTTTCAAGGTTTTCAGCAAGCGCTTCGCGGGTTTCGTCAAAGGAAATCGGCAAGGGCACACAATCAAGATCGCCGACTTTGCGAAAAACCTTGTGCGCGAGGATGCAAAAAACCTTGTCGCGCGGTGCTTAGGATACGCCCCATCATAAGGTTATCAAGGATGCCATAAGGATGATTGGAGACAACCACGAGCAGGCCGCTTGGGGGTAGGGTTTCAAGCGAGCCGCCAGTGATATCGAGGCTGAGGCCATACCAGTCAACCATGACTTGCCAGAAATCAGCGCCGTCTGAGACCTCGTATTGGTAGCCAACTGCGCGGCGGATAAGATTGAGCCGCCCTGTGGCGTTTTCCAGCGCGCGGATGACCGCGCGACCTCCGCGACTTTGGGCGACATGGGCGTAGCTGATGTCGCGGGCGAAGTGTCGCTCAAACGATGTCATAGGCTGTGTATCCGCGTGCTTTGCGTACGTTGTGCCCGATTTAAGTGACAACTTTATGGAATGCGCCCCTCCGGCTACGCAGCCTTCGACCTAGAGGGAAGCGTTTGGAGTGCAGCGCGGAGGGTTCTACGTGTTTCTTCTGCGGCTTGGGCGTTTGCGCGCTTCACCGGGCCGAAACCTCGGATCTTAAGGGGAAGTGCAGCCAAGGCAATCGCGGCTTCGCGGTTTGCCGGAGGGTTTTTCACGATGTCCCTGATATCGCGCTCGTATTCTCGGATTAAGTGGCGCTCCATCCGGCGCTCGGCTGTGTAGCCGAAAGGATCGAAAGGCGTACCGCGCAGGCGTTTCAGTTTCGCCAGATGCGGCCAAAGGCGTTCCGTCCAAGCGCCGAAAGCCCGTTTTTTGGGTCGCCCATCCGGGCCGCTTCGCGACAGGAAAGGCGGCGCAAGATTGTAGGTCAGTTTGAGATCGCCTTCGAAGGTTTCAGCCGCTTTCTCGCGGGTGGTTTGAAGAAGGCGGGCGACTTCGTATTCGTCCTTGTAGGCAAGAAGCTTGTGATACCCTTTTGCGACTGCTTCTTTCAGATCGCCTTCTTCGACGCTGGCGAGAAGCTTTAGATATCGCTGGGCAAGCCGCTCAGATTGATAGTCGGTGAGATGAGCGGCACGAAAATCTATTTTACTTTTTAATGTCTGATACTTATCAGATACGTCTGATGTAATTAGTTTTGCCGCTATATCCTGATTTTCGGCAAACCAACGGCCGATCTGGAAGGCTTTAAGATTGTCTTCCACGGCTGCCCCGTTAAGCGCGATCGCCTCCTCGATTGCGGCACGGCTCAGAGGGACGTGACCTTTCTGCCAGGACGCGCCAAGCAGCAGCATGTTGGCGTAGATGGCGTCGCCCATCATGTTCTGGGCAAGCTTGGTTACGTCAAAAAGCGTCAGATTGTCATGTAGACGAGACTGTAGCGAGATCGCGAGGTCTTCGCTTGGGACACGGAATTCGGTGTTGCGGGTGAATTCTCCGGTGATGATTTCATGGGTGTTCACGACGGCTTTCGTGCGTCCCGTCGCCATAAGCCTGATGGTCTTGGCCCCCGCAGACACAACAAGATCGCCGCCGATTAGCGTGTCGCATTCGCCGACCGAGACGCGGATTGCGTTTATGTCTTCGGGTGCGTTTGCAAGACGGCAGTGGATATGGACCGCACCGCCCTTTTGCGCCAAGCCCGCCATCTCCATCATGCTGGCGCCCTTGCCCTCCAAATGCGCAGCCATGGCAACGATGGCTCCAATGGTGATAACGCCCGCACCACCGACGCCGGCAATGACGATGTTGTGAGTTTGAGCCGTGATTTCAGGCGGTTGACGGTCAGGCAAGTCGGTCATATCGACGTCTGCAGTTGAGTTTCTCCGCAGGGTCGCACCTTCGATTGTGACGAAAGACGGACAGAATCCTTTGACGCAGGAATAGTCTTTATTGCAAGACGATTGGTCTATGGTACGTTTTCGGCCCAACTCGGTATCAAGAGGAACGATAGAGACGCAATTGGACTGCACCCCACAATCGCCGCAGCCTTCGCAGATGTCGGGATCAATAAAGACCCGTTTGTCAGGATCAGGGAAAGCGCCGCGTTTTCTTTTGCGGCGTTTTTCGACGGCGCAAGTCTGGACATAAAGAATGGCCGACACTCCCTTGATATTTCTATATTTGTCCTGAACAAAGGGAAGATATTCGCGTGAATACCATTCGACGTTCTTTGGGAAGTCTGCGCGATGGGGCTCCTCTTTTTCATCGAAAACGACCGCAACATGTTGCACGCCCATTGCGACCAATTCGTGGGCCACGCGATCTGCTGACAGATCGCCGTCGATGACTTGCCCGCCTGTTAAGGCAACTGCATCGTTGTAGAGGATTTTGAACGTAATATTCACATTCGATCCTAGGGCCGCGCGGATTGCCAGAATGCCCGAATGGTTATAGGTGCCGTCGCCCATGTTCTGGAACACATGTTCAGTGGTCGAAAACGGACTCTCGCCCACCCAATTGACGCCCTCGGCACCCATATGGGTGTAGCCGTTGGTTTCGCGATCCATCCAAAGGACCATCGTGTGACATCCAATGCCCGCGTAGGCGCGGCTACCGTCCGGCACTTTGGTCGATGTGTTATGCGGGCAGCCGGAGCAGAAATACGGCAAACGGGATGCGATTTCCGGGGTGTTGTCTGCGGAAAGGGCGCTAGAGATTTTAGCCATTGCCCCGGTAATGGTATCGGTTTCACGGCCTTCCTCGATCAGGATACTTCCTATTTTCTCTGCAATCACAACCGGATCGAGGGAATAGTGGCTTTGGAATAACTCTTCTCGTGGCGCACCGTCCGAAGCGCCTTTGTACCAACCATAGACCCGGCATCCAGCGCGCGCCTCAAACAACGCGTCTTTGATCTGGACCTCGATCAGTTTGCGCTTTTCTTCGACGATAACAATCAGGTCGAGCCCTTCTGCCCATTCCCGCAACGACAGGGCGTCAATCGGATAGACCTGCCCCAATTTATAGCTCGTGATCCCAAGCCGGTCCGCGGTATCATCAGAAATTCCAAGAAGGCTCATCGCATGGATCAGGTCGAGCCAGTTCTTGCCGGCCGCCACAAATCCGATCTTTGCGCCTGGCTTGCCGTGCATGCGGGCGTCGGGACGATTGGCCCGCGCGAAAGCTTCGGCGGCGGAGCGTTTATGGTCGATCAGCCGGGATTCTTGCGGGATCCAGTGGTCCCCAAGACGTATGTTAAGTCCGCCTTCAGGCATGTCAAAATCGGGAATGACAAAGGACATGCGATCAAGTCGGGCATCGACGACAGAGGTGACTTCGACCGTGTCTTTCATCAATTTCAGCGAGGACCAAAGGCCCGAAAACCGGCTAAGTGCATAGCCATAAAGGCCAAAATCAAGGATTTCCTGCACGCCTGCGGGAGACAGGATTGGGACCTGCGCGTCGACCATAGCAAATTCGGACTGGTGGCAGGTTGTCGAGCTTTCTCCGACGTGATCGTCGCCCATCGCGAGAACCACTCCGCCGTGACGCGACGAGCCCGCGAGGTTTCCGTGGCGGATGGCATCGCCTGAGCGATCTACTCCGGGGCCCTTGCCGTACCAAAGTGCGAAAACACCGTCGTGTTTGCCTTCTCCGCGCAACTCGGCTTGTTGGGTGCCCCAAATTGCAGTCGCGGCAAGGTCTTCGTTTAAACCGGGATGAAACAGTATGTTGGCGGCTTCCAGATCAGCTTTGGCGCGCGTCATCTGGGTATCAACAGCGCCAAGGGGCGAACCGCGGTACCCCGAAACATAACCTGCGGTATCAAGGCCGTCAGCTTCGTCGCGTGCCTGCTGCATCAGCATGAGACGCACCAAGGCCTGCGAGCCATTGAGCAAAACGGCCTCTTTTGAAAGGTCGTATTTGTCGTGCAAGGTGATGGTGTGCCGACTCATGAGTGCCTCCCGTGTGCTGGTCAAGTATAGGTCAAACACTCTGACCTACAAATGAAACCTTTGTCATGTCGGCATTTGCATTTGTAGCGGGCCTGCGGGTAAGCAGTTGCAACCTGTTACCGCCACCACCGACAGAAAGCTCTGATATGGACTGGGACAAGCTGCGAATATTTCACGCCGTGGCCGATGCGGGAAGTCTGACCCACGCGGGCGACGTTCTGCACTTGAGCCAATCTGCCGTTTCACGGCAAATACGGGCGTTGGAAGAAAGCCTGAACACGACGCTTTTTCACCGACACGCGCGGGGGCTGATCCTGACCGAGCAGGGCGAATTACTGTTTGATGCGGCGTCAGCGATGTCACGACGCCTGGACACGGCCGAAGCCCGCATCCGCGACAGCGAGGAAGAAGTCTTCGGCGAATTGCGGGTTACGACAACGATCGGGTTCGGCTCGCTTTGGTTGGCGCCGCGACTGTCCAAACTTTATGACAAGTACCCAGAGCTGAATATCGACCTGATGTTGGACGAGCGCGTGCTGGATTTGCCTATGCGCGAGGCAGATGTGGCTATACGGATGAAAGAGCCAAGCCAGGCCGACCTGATCCGTCGTAGATTGATGACCGTTCATATGCGGCTTTATGCGACGCCTGAGTATCTTGCGCGCCGAGGCGTGCCGGAGACGCTGGATGATCTGAAAAAACACCGACTGATTTATCTCAACACGCAAGCGACGCAAGTGATTGCGGGCGCAAGTCTTGTGAAAGAGTTGTTGACCCATGATGTCACTTCGCGGCTGACCGTGAACAACTATTTTGGCGTGTTGCAGGCGATGCGGTCAAATCTGGGCATAGGCATTCTGCCGGATTATGTGGTGGAAGATATTCAGGATGCTCAACGCGTTCTGCCCGAAGTGGAAAGCAATGAAATCCCTGTGTTTCTGGCCTATCCTGAAGAATTGCGGCAGTCACGCCGGATCGCGGCGTTTCGTGACTTTGTGACGGAAGAGATCATCGCACAACGCAAACGCATCAAGGCCGCAGCGCTTCAGCACGACGCGGGATTGTTTGCCATGCGCCTACTGCATAGCCGGTTTGCTTACCAAATGGTCAGAAAATTCTTGATTGGGGCGCTTTGGGTGCCTAAGTCCTTGTTGAACGAGGTGGCTTTGCCACTGTAGTTTACCTCCCTGTTAGACTGGCCGGGCTTTGCGCCCGGTCTTTTTTTTCGCCCCGCCTTGGCGTTTCGCTTTGAGCCGATCTACTCAACGTGCTACGCGGCGGTAATATGTGGGATATCTTTCTAAAAACATTGCCGTTTTTCGCAATTATCGCGCTTGGCTACGCAAGTGGCCGCACGCGTTTTTTCACCGAAGAGGCGACGGCCTATCTGACGAAATTCGTGTTCTATTTCGCGCTTTCGGCCATGCTTTTTGGCTTTACTGCGAATCTGTCAATTGCCGAGATTATCGACTGGACCTTCGTCACCGCTTATTTGTCGGCCTCTTTGCTGGTCTATTTGCTGGTCACTTTCGTGGCAGTGATCCGAAAGCGCCCCGTCGCAGAGGCGGCTTTCGAGGCGCAGTGCGGGGTCATTGGCAACGTTGGTTTCTTAGGCGTGCCAATGCTAACGTTGTTGCTTGGGGCCGAGGCCGTCGGGCCGGTCATTCTGGTCTTAGCGGTCGATCTGATCTTCTTTGGTAGCCTGATTGTGATCCTGATAACCGGATCGAGAGATGGGCGTATGTCAATCGGTGTCCTGCGCACTGTGGCGTTGGGTCTGTTGAAAAACCCGATGATCGTTTCGATCACGCTTGGGTTGCTTTGGTCGGCACTTAGCATTCCGATCCCGGCCCCGGTGGGCGAGTTTCTGACTTTGCTTGGTGCGGCAGCAACCCCCGGCGCTCTTTTCGCAATCGGTGCGAGCCTGGCAAGCAAGTCGGCCGAACGCTTGTCGGTGGCGGGGTGGCTGTCGTTTGCTAAACTGGTGCTCCATCCGGGTGCTGTGGCGATCGCGGCGTTGTTTATCTGGCCGGTTGATCCCTATGCAGCGGGTGTGATGATCGCCGCGGCCGCCCTTCCGGTGGCGGGCAATGTCTATATTCTGGCGCAGCATTATGGCGTTGCGCCAACGCGGGTGTCGGCTTCGATACTGATTTCGACGGCGGCCTCAATTGTGACGGTGTCGGCGGTGATTGCTTGGATCAGCGCAAGCTAAAGGAAGGATGGATATGATGGAAACGCTGTCTGAAAATCGGTGTTTTGGCGGTGTGCAGGGGGTCTATTCTCATACGTCACGTGCAACGACCGGCACAATGACTTTTGGGTTGTTTGTGCCAGAGGAGGCAGCCGATAGGCCGGTGCCGGTCCTTTGGTATCTGTCCGGTCTGACTTGCACCCACGAGAACGCGATGGTGAAGTCTGGCGCGCAGGCTTGGGCGGCCGAGCACGGAGTGGCGATTGTATTTCCGGACACGTCACCGCGCGGTGAAGATGTCGCCAATCATGACGATTATGATCTCGGACAGGGTGCCGGGTTTTACATCGATGCTACCGAAGCGCCTTGGGCCTCACATTTTAGCATGCAGACCTATGTGCTTGAGGATTTGCCGGCGCTGATATTCGACGCATTTCCGCTGGACCGCGACCGTCAGGCAATCACAGGCCATTCAATGGGTGGCCACGGTGCGTTGACGCTTGCGGCGAAGTCGCCAGGAAGATTCCGATCTGTGTCGGCGTTCTCTCCTATCTGCAATCCAACCGTGAGCGATTGGGGCAAAAAGCAGTTTGAAGCCTATCTTGGTAGCGTCGAGGCGGGGGCTGCGCATGATGCGACAACGCTTGCCGAAGGCGGTGCTTTTGACGGCCTGCCAGTGCTGATTGATACGGGAACAGACGATCAGTTTGGTCATTTGTTGAAGACCGAATGCCTGGCCGAAGCGTTGATGCGGCGGCGCACGGAAGCCACGGTGCGGATGCAAAAGGGTTATGATCACTCGTATTTCTTTGTGTCGACCTTCATGGAGGAACACCTTGCGTTTCATGGGGAAGCACTTTGGCGATAATTTACGTCGATGCAGACGCCTGCCCGGTCAAAGCCCAAGTTGAAGCGGTAGCGACGCGGCGCAAGGTCGAAGTGAAGATGGTCGCCAATGGCGGGCTTCGCCCTTCCACCAATCCATTGGTTGAGATGGTTTATGTCGCAGATGGCCCGGATGTTGCTGACATCTGGATCGCTGAGCGAGTGGGCCCCGGAGATGTGGTGATTACCAGCGACATTCCCTTGGCCGCGCGCGCGGTTGAAGCGGGTGCGCTTGTCTTAAAGCCCAATGGCGAGCGGTTGACCGCTACCAATGTCGGAAATGCACTGGCGATGCGCGATCTTGCGGCTGATCTGCGCGCCGCGGATCCGTTCCGCCAAGGCGGCGGCAAAGGCTTTACAAAGGCAGATCGGTCGCGTTTTCTCGACGCACTGGAGCATGCCCTGCGATAACGCGCGTCGCGCTCCTTATTTCTGGTTTGATATGTCATTGACCGACGCAGAACGGACAACCTTCACTGGCGCCTATTGGGCGCTTGCCGCTGTCACGGCGTTTTCAGTGAATGACGTGATAATTAAGTTCCTGTCCGGGGATTATCCGTTGTATCAGGTGATGTTCCTGCGTTCGACCGTGGGGCTTTTGTTTGTGCTGGCCGTTTTGGTGCCTCTCACCGGAACTATGGCGATGCTAAAGACTCACAAACTAAAAACACACCTATTGCGCGGGCTTTGCGTCGTCTTTGCGAACTTCTGCTTTTTTCTGGCACTGGCGGCCCTGCCCCTTGCTGATGCCGTGGCGATCTTCTTTGTGAGCCCGCTTTTGATCTCGGTCTTTTCGGTGGTTTTCCTCGGCGAATACGTCGGACCACGCCGCTGGGCGGCGATCCTGCTTGGGCTGGTCGGTGTCTTGATCGTGGTCCGTCCGGGAACGAGCGCGTTTCAGATTGCCTCGCTTTTGCCGCTGCTGGCGGCGGTGGGCTATGCGTTCCTACACATCCTGACGCGGCGCATTGGCGGAACCGAAAACGCGACGGCGATGGTCTTTTATATTCAGGGCACATTCCTGATGGTGTCGACCACCGCCGGACTGGTGCTTGGGCACGGCGAATTCAACGTGTTTGACCATCCGTCAGCGGTGTTTTTGTTCCGCGCATGGGAGTGGCCAGCGGCGTTTGATCTGTCGTTGATGGTGTTTTCAGGCGTGGTGACTTCTGTCGGTGGCTATATGATATCGCAGGCCTATCGCCGCTCGGAAGCGGCCTTGGTAGCGCCGTTTGAATATATTGCGCTGCCTCTTTCGGTGGTTTTTGGGATCGTATTGTTTGCAGAAATTCCGGATGGAGCGGCCTTATGCGGTATCGCTTTGATCCTGATCGCGGGGATGGTGCTGATCTGGCGTGAAGCGGCCGCGCGGCGGCGGGCGACACTTGAGGGGCCAAACCGGCTATGATGGGCGCATGAGTTTAATCGGATGGGTCGCTTTAGGCGCGGTTGCTGCCGCTCCCCTGATTGCGGAAGCATTGCGCCAGCCTATGACACGTGCCGCGCAAAGCCTCGCACCCGGCAATATCGCAGAGCTGCCATCGGGGCGGACGCATTATCGCTGGACTGGCCCAAAGCGCGGACCCATCGCGGTTTGTATTCACGGGCTGTCCTCGCCTCAGTTTATCTTCGCAGGGACGGCGCGCGCGTTAGCGGCGTTGGGATATCGTGTGTTGACGTATGATCTTTATGGACGGGGCTGGTCGTCGAGGCCGCGCGGTCGGCAGGATATAGACTATTTCCTGCGCCAATTGCGGGATCTGTTGGATCACCTCGGGATCCACGGGCCTTTGACCGTGGTTGGCTATTCCATGGGAGGTAGCCTGGCGACAGCCTTTGCCGCCGAAGAAGGCCTGAATATCAAAGCATTGATCTTGATGGCCCCGTCCGGTCTGCAGCCGGTCTATACAACACCGAAGGATCGTTTGTGGACGTACCCGGTGATTGGCGATTGGCTGATGCCGGTGGCGGGTGGCTGGGATTTGCGCCGCGAATTGGCTGGGGAAGGCGCCGCGCCAACCGTGATCCCGAACCTGTCGGAGCGGCTTGCATCAGAAACGCGCAAACGCGGGTACTTGCCGTCTCTTTTGTCTTCGCGCCGCCATATCCTGGCAAAAACGCTGGACGAGGATCACCGCGCGATTACTGATTATGACACACCGGTGCTGGCTATCTGGGGACGTGAGGATGGGGTTATCTCGATTTCTGCCATGGGGACCTTGGCGGCGTTGAACCCGAATGCGCATCATGTGGAATTGCCTACAGGCACGCATAATTTCCCTCAGACGCATCCGGGGCGCGTGGCGGAAATCCTGAAATCCTTTCTAGGAGATCACTCGACGACGCCCACACGGCCTAATTCGCCAGCATCCTGAGGCCTTGTGTGACATCGCTGCGCACCGCAAGGCGTAACCCCGGCTCGTCGCCAGCCCTGAGGGCGGCAAGGATCAGACGGTGGTCCTTTGGCACCTCGGTGCGCTTGAGACGCCCGTAGAGTGCCCGCATGGTCGGGCCAAGCTGCAGCCACACTGTCTCGGCCATGGCAAGCATCGCAGGGGCCTGAGCGCGCAAATAGAGCGTTCGGTGAAATTCGAGGTTCGTGCGGATGTAGGCAACGGCATCGCCTTTGACGATGGCCTCAGAGATAACGTTGTTTATCAGCCCGAGGCGTTCGATCAAAGCCATATGAGCGCGAGGCAGTGCCCGGCTGGCAAGTTCGGTTTCGATGAGGGCGCGCAAAGCAGCAAGTTCCTCGATGCGGTCGTTAGATAATTCGGGCGTCGAGACGCGCCCCGATACCGAAAGCGTCAGCGCACCTTCGGCAACAAGGCGCCGGATAGCTTCGCGTGCCGGTGTCATCGAGACCCCGAAGTCTTTGCCGACGCCACGCAATGTCAGGGCGTCGCCGGGGTCGATTTCTCCGTGCATGATACGGGCGCGCAAGACGCGGTAGACGCGATCGTGGGCGGCGGGAAGTGGATCGGCGGTACGACTTAACATGTGAACACTGTGATCACAAAAGCCACGCCCGCGTCAATCAAAGCGATACCGATGAAGCCCCGGGCCATCCGTTTTGAGCCAGTTTTTCGAAGCGCGGTAATCGGGGCGTAGGGTTTCAACGACCGACCAGAAGGCACGCGAGTGGTTCATTTCGACAAGGTGGGCGACCTCGTGGGCGATCACGTAGTCAAAAATCTCGGGTGGAGCGAGGATAAGACGCCATGACAACATCAGCTTGCCTTGCGAGGTGCATGACCCCCAGCGTGATCGAGTATCGCGGAAGCTGACACCTGTGACCGTGCGCCCCACGCGCGCGCTGTAGTGATCAATCCGCGGCAGGGCCCGGTCACGGGCGAGGTGTCTTAGCGTCGACGTAAGCGCGCGCGGCGTCGGCATTTCGATACGTTGATCGAATATCCGCGCCTGACGCCCATGCCCCTGTTCGATCCGGCGCACCGTGCCTTCAACGGGCAGGTCAGTCCCGACGCGCAAGGGGGTTGCAGGCGCAGTTTTCTGGCGCGCGTTGAAGATCCATTCGGCGTGGTCATCAAGGAAAGCCCGCGCCGCGCGGTCGGTTGTTGAAAGCGGCATCGTCAAGGTCACACACCCATCCAGACGCGAAACCCGCAGCGTCATGCGCCGCGCCCGCGCTATTCGGCGGATTGTGATCCCATCTCCGGGGTTGTCCAATGGCCTCAACCAACCCATGTCCATGCCTCGATTGTTGTACTTGTGCTTTTAGAGACCCTAGCTTTGACTGTGTTCGCTCGACAAGGGCAGATACAGCGTCAAAAGGCTTTGACAGACGCTGGTACATATGGCAGTTGGCGCGACATTCCACACGGACCTCCTGAACGAAGGACTACCTATGCCGAAGGAAGAATGGGGCACAAAACGCCTATGCCCAACATCGGGCAAGCGGTTTTACGATATGAACACCAATCCGGTGGTCAGCCCGTATACGGGCGAAGTCGTCAACATCGAGACTGGCAAAGCCAGCCGGACGATGGTTGCTGATAAACCGGATGCGAGCGCAAAGCCTGTAAAAGAAGCCGAAGAAGAAGTGGTTCTCGAAGACGACGAGGATGATGCAGACGTCGATCTGGGCGATGATGTCCTTGAAGATGACGACGATGACGACGATGTTTCGCTTGACGATATCGCCGATGTTGCCGCTGACGACGACGATTGACCGCTGATTTTATGCTTGCTTTGAAAAGGCGAAATCAGTAACCCACGCGGGCGGTCTCGCACTGCCCGCACCCGGATGGGGCCATAGCTCAGTTGGGAGAGCGCTTGCATGGCATGCAAGAGGTCAGGGGTTCGATTCCCCTTGGCTCCACCACCTTCTCAAACAGTAATTAATATTAATAAGCTACTGTTTTATAGAGAATATTCCAAGGGTCTGTCACAGTGAGGTGTTACAGTGAGGAACCTCGCAAAGATGCCCGGACACACCCGATCTTTGGCGCGATTGCCATAATCGCTGCAGATTGATTGGCGTATTCGTGTTCATGTTCAAATATCATCGGATCCGCGCGCGCCCGCACTTCGGTTGAAAATCTGTTTGCTCTGTTACTATTTTTCATAGGCTCCATCCATACTTGCTTTGGAGCCTCCGGCAAACAAGGGGCGGTTCACATCGACGCCCGCGTTGAGGCCGGCAAAGTTTTGTTGGATGTCGTCGTGGTCGCCGATGCTGTAGGTGCGGATGGTCCGGTTAAGTTGGGCGTGCGCCCCGAGCATATGGAATTGGACGACGATGGTTCCTTGCATGTCACAGTTAAGATGACGGAACTGCTTGGAGCAAATACGCTGTTTCACGGCAAACTCACCAATCATCCCCAAAGCTTCACGATAAGTCCGCAAGGCGTGCACCCTATGAAGAGTTCAGGCCAGAAAATGCGGTTTTCGGTTCAAGCTGGACAGGCCCATGTTTTTGATGCCACGAATGGGCTGCGGCGCACGGGCTGAGCAGGCCGAAGCAACGTCATTTCCCAGTGTCCATCTGCCGCCGGTGTGACGGATGGTATTAGCGCGAAACTGACGGGCAGTCCTGAAAAGAAATAATTTGCGCCAACCATCCTCGCGTGTCAGTTGGGCACAACTTTAAGGTGGAGACCTCCTCGGATGACTGACCGACTGACGATACTTTTGAAGGAACGTGACTGGCTTTTGGCCGATGGCGCCACCGGGACAAACCTGTTCAATATGGGTCTAATGGCGGGTGATGCGCCGGAGTTCTGGAACGTCAACGAGGCCGCAAAAATCAAAGCGCTCTACAAGGGCTCGGTTGATGCTGGCTCGGATATCTTTCTCACAAATACTTTTGGCGGCAATGCCGCGCGTCTGAAACTGCACGACGGGCAAGATCGTGTGTTTGATCTCAACAAAGCGGGTGCCGAGATTGGTCGCGAGATTGCTGATGCTTCGGGCCGTTCGGTGGTCGTAGCAGGCTCGGTCGGCCCCACGGGGGAAATCATGGAGCCGTTGGGGGCGCTGACTTATCCCGGCGCGGTCGAGATGTTCCACGAGCAAGCTGAGGGTCTGAAGGCGGGCGGCGCGGATGTCCTTTGGGTCGAGACCATCAGCGCGCCTGAAGAATTCCGAGCTGCAGCTGAAGCCGCCCTTCTGGCCGGCATGCCGTGGTGTGGCACGATGAGTTTCGACACGGCGGGACGCACAATGATGGGGCTGACCAGTCAGGGGCTGTCAGACCTTGTCGGCAAGCTTGATCACGCGCCTTTGGCGTACGGCGCGAACTGTGGTGTCGGCGCGTCGGATTTGTTGCGTACGATCCTTGGATTTGCAGCGCAGGGGTCCGAGACGCCTTTGATTGCAAAGGGGAATGCGGGCATTCCGAAATATGTTGACGGACATATCCACTATGACGGCACACCCGATCTGATGGCCGAATATGCCTTGCTGGCCCGCAATTCAGGCGCGACCATTATTGGTGGCTGTTGTGGGACAACCCCGGATCATCTTGTGAAGATGCGAGCTGCGTTGGAAGAAACTCCAAAGGGCGAGCGCCCGACGCTTGATCAGATCACGGCAGCTTTGGGTGGGTTTTCATCCGCCTCGGATGGAACAGGCGATGATGTACCAGTTTCGACGCGTCGCAGCAGTCGGCGGCGGCGCACTTAGGCGTTTAGAAGCGTCTTTGCCGCAACGCGTGCCGCATCCGTGACCGTGTCACCCGACAGCATACGCGCGACTTCATCAATCCGTTCAAGATCGTCCAGAGCGACAACTGTGGACAGGGTTGCGCCCTTGGTCACACTCTTTTCAACGCGCCAGTGATGCGCGCCCCGTGCGGCTACTTGAGGTGAATGAGTGACCACAAGCACCTGAGAATCCACCGATAATTCCGCCAACCTTCGCCCCACAGCATCGGCAGTTGCCCCACCAACGCCGCGGTCGATTTCATCAAATATAAGGGTCAGACCATCGACGCCCGAAGTAAGGCATACCTTTAGAGCCAGCAGGAACCGGCTTAACTCGCCGCCCGACGCAATCTTGTTCAAGGCACCTGAGGGCGCGCCGGGATTGGTCGCGATGGTGAAGGCGACCGTATCACGACCATCTGGCCCTGCATCCGTTTCGGCGATGTCCGTCGCGAATACAGCGCGCTCGAGCTTCAATGGAGCAAGCTCTTTGGCCATGGCCGTATCGAGCGCCTCGGCCGCCTGCGCGCGCGCCGCACCAAGCGCGTCGGCTGCGGTATCATAGACGTCTTCTGCGTCCAAAACGGCTGCTTTCAAGTCCGCAAGTTCGGCGGCACCACCATCAAGCGCGGCCAGTTTGGCACCGAGTGTTTCCGTCAGGTCCGACAAAGCGTCCGGCAATACATTGTGTTTTCGAGCAAGTGCACGGATAGCAAATAACCGCTCTTCGACGCGCTCAAGCTCGCTCACATCAAAAGCCAGCGCTTCGAGGGCGCGCGCAACCCCGTCTTCGGCGTCTCCAAGTTCGACCATAGCACGCTCTAGGGCGGCCATAGGCGTATCAAGCGCGCCCTCCGCCTGCTCTGCCGCCTCATCAAGCCATCGCGATGCATCGCGCATCATTCCTTCGGCGCCGCCTGACCCTAGAGCCGTGTACGCGCGCGTTACGTCTTCGCGGATTTTTTCAGCGCCCTGCATCATACGACGACGGCTATCAAGGCTCGCATCTTCGCCAGCGTCGGCCGACAACTCGGTCAGTTCGCCAACGGCATGGCGCAGAAAATCTTCTTCCTCGGCCAATGCCGCCGCAACCTCTTCAGCCTCGGTCAAAGCGGCACGTGCGCCCTGAAGATCACGCCAAGCCGCGCGACATCGCGCAACCAGATCGTCCAGATCACCGAAAGTGTCCAGAAGACGACGGTGGCCGCTGGGGTTCAGTAATCCGCGGTCATCGTTCTGACCGTGTAACTCGACCAAAGTGTCGGACAGCGCCCGCAACACTTCGCCAGAGGCGCGACGGTCATTTACCCAAGCGGTTTTGCGCCCGTCGCGGGCGTTTACCCGGCGCAATATCAGAGTGTCGCCGACAGGTAAGCCAGCCTCGGCAAGGACAGCACGTGCGGGATGATCCACCGTCAGATCAAACTCTGCGATGACCTCGCCCTGATCTGCCCCTTCGCGAACCAACTCGGCACGACCACGCCAACCAAGGACAAAACCAAGCGAATCCAGAAGGATAGATTTACCGGCACCGGTTTCCCCGGTCAGTACATTAAGGCCCGGCTGAAGCAACAACTCCAACCGGTCGATGATTAACATGTCTCGTATTTCGAGACTTCTTAGCATCGGATCAGAGCCACTCGCCGCGGATCACCTGTCGGAAGATCACCGACAGCCAGTTGTCTCCGGAGGCTTCAGGGCGCAAACCTTGGCCCGTCAAAAGCGCAAAACTGTCCTCGTACCAAACGGTCGACTGATAGTTGAAGCCAAGGATCGCGCCGGCGGTTTGGGCTTCATCGGTCAGGCCCAGAGCAAGATAGGCTTCGACCAATCGGTGCAAAGCTTCTGGCGTATGGGTGGTCGTCTGGAAATCTTCGACGACAACGCGGAACCGGTTTATCGCCGCCACGTAGTGGCCGCGCTTTAGATAATAGCGCCCGATTTCCATTTCCTTGCCACCAAGGTGGTCAAAAGCAAGGTCGAATTTCAAAATTGCAGAACGCGCGTATTCGCTGTCTGGGTACTGTTCGATCACATCGCGAAGCGACTGAAGCGCCTGAAAGGTCAGACCCTGATCACGGCCGACATCGTCGATTTGATCGTAATAGGACAGCGCAAGGAGGTATTGCGCCCATGCGGCGTCTTCATCGGCAGGATATGTTGTGAGAAACCTTTGCGCCGAGCCGCGGCTGGCTTCGTAGTCACGATCACGATGATAAGAGAATGCTTGCATCACCAACGCCCGACGTGCCCACTCGGAATAGGGATAGAGACGTTCGACTTCTCCGAAAAAGCGCGCGGCTTCGGCGGAGTTTCCCTCAGACTCCAGCTCGAACTCCGCACGTTTGTAGAGTTCTTCCGCAGAAAAGCTTTCGAGCGGACGATCGACTTCACGTCCGCCTAACGCACCGCAGGCCGACAAGGTCAGCACGGTCACGGCAAACATCACAAAACTGCGGAGCGCAGACCCACCCAAACGCATCAAAACTCGCTTTCTATTACGAACTTATCGTGTTCGTAGCACAGAAAATTCTGGGGCAAAATGGCCAAAGGAAGCGCGAAGACGTGTCAGGCTGCAATCAGTGAATAGTCCGCATCGCTAAGACCAGAGCCTGGAAGCTGCGAAACACGGCTTGGATCACATTCGACAAGGCGAAACGACGTCGGGTCAGCGAAGACTGCGTGCAGCAGAAGGTTTGTCAGCGCATGGCCTGCTTTATCACCGGTGTAACGACCAAGAATTGGGCCCCCTGCCAGCGCAAGATCACCAAGAGCGTCAAGCATCTTGTGACGGACAGGTTCATCGTGGTGACGCATACCGCCCGGTGTCATGATGGCGTCTCCATCCACCACAACTGCCGATGTGACGTCGCCACCAATGATCTTACCTTGCGCACGCATCGCATCGATGTCGGCTTTGCGGCAGAATGTGCGACTGTCACAAAGCTCGCGCACAAAAGCACCGTTCGCCATATCAAGTGATTTTTCCTGATAGCCGATTGCGGCATCGGAGAAATCGATTTCAAAATCGATCGTGAACCGGTCGCTTGGCTCGAGCGTTGCGGAGGCATCACCGCGCGTCACGGACACGGGCTTCAGGATTTCAAGAACACGCACCGGTGCATTAAGTTGAACGAGGCCGCGCGCAAGTATGCCAGTGACGAACTGTGCAGAGGAGCCGTCCATCAGGGGCACTTCAGGGCCGTCGATTTCGACAAGGGCGTTGTGAACACCGCAGCCGGCAAGGGCGGCCATAACGTGTTCGATGGTCGAGACGCTGACGCCATCTGCATTCGCGATACGGGTACAAAGCTGTGTATCGTTCACGGCGCTCCACCGTGCTGGAACCAGTGGATCGCGGTCTTCGATATCGGTCCGGTGGAACCAGATCCCGTATTCGGCCGACGCGGGCTGGATCGTCATACGGACGATGCGCCCTGTATGCAGACCAGAGCCTGTGAAAGTCACAGATGATTTCAGAGTTGTTTGCACGATCGTACCTGTTTTTTTGGTCAGACACTGCCTCATGATCCGACAACCGTTAGCTAGGCGGGGCGCCGCGTCACCTCAACACAATCATTGTAACAGTCTGAAACATCACTGTTACATTTGGGCGAATTGCCGCCAAACGTCTGCACTACGCGCACTAAATTATTGTAATACAAAAGAAAAAGGTCGGCTCTTGCCGACCTTTCCCATGCAAATTAGTGACGCGACGTTAGTTCGCTTGACGGCGCAAGAAGGCTGGAATCTCGATCCGCTCTTGCTCTTCCGACACTTCCTGCTGTGGTTCAGACCGTGCAAGGTTGGGCTGTTGGCGTGCCATTTGAGGCTGTCTTTCGCCACCCTGAGCCCCTGACATGCGGTTGATCAGGTTGTTAATCCCAAAGCGCGGACGCTCGTCAACGGGGGTAGCTGCCGCTGTCGGCGAGGGTGCAACTGCCGCGGGGCGACGTGCCTCGCCCGGAAGATATCCGGCCATGGAACCCGGCGCACGACCAGTCACCCGCTCAAGACGTGCAAGCGCTTCAGGAGATGGTGTTCCTGGTACGGCGCGGCCTTGTGGTGTGACAGGCTGATGCGAGAAGGTGGCTTCTGGCGCCTGCTCCGCGGCAGGTTCGGGATGCGGCTGATACGCCGGAAGCGGCAAACCGTCTTGCGCGACAGCAGGCGGAATGTCCTCGAACAGCGATGGCTCGACCTGCTGTGCGGCGACGACATGAGCGACGGCTGGCTCAAGCGGCGCGTCCATTGCGGGTGCGGGCTGATGTGCAAGCGGCTCGGACATTTTGCGACGCTGGATCGGCGCGTCCATCATATTTGAATTTGCATCAATGCCTGTCGCGACAACGCTGACGCGCATAACACCTTCCATACCAGTGTCGAGCGTCGACCCCACGATGATGTTCGCGTCGGCGTCGACTTCTTCGCGGATGCGATTCGCAGCTTCATCAAGTTCGAACAGCGTAAGGTCGTGCCCGCCCGTTATGTTAATGAGGACGCCCTTTGCACCCTTGAGGCTGATCTCGTCCAGAAGCGGATTAGCGATGGCCTTTTCGGCGGCTTGAACCGCGCGATCTTCGCCTTCGCCTTCCCCGGTTCCCATCATGGCTTTACCCATCTCGTCCATCACAGCGCGAACGTCTGCAAAGTCGAGATTGATAAGGCCCGGGCGAACCATAAGGTCGGTCACGCCCTTAACGCCCTGATACAGAACATCATCGGCAAGCGAGAACGCTTCGGTGAAGGTTGTTTTCTCATTGGCAAGACGGAACAGGTTTTGGTTTGGAATAATGATCAAAGTGTCGACCATCTTTTGCAGAGCTTCGATGCCCTCTTCCGCCTGGCGCATCCGCTTAGCGCCTTCAAACTGGAAGGGTTTGGTAACCACGCCAACCGTCAGTACGCCCAATTCACGCGCAGCCTGGGCAATGATCGGAGCCGCGCCCGTGCCTGTGCCTCCGCCCATACCTGCTGTGATGAAGCACATGTGAGCGCCTGCAAGGTGGTCAACGATCTCTTCAATCGTTTCTTCTGCCGCAGCGGCGCCAACAGAAGGGCGCGCGCCTGCGCCAAGACCCTCGGTTACGCGAATGCCCATCTGAACTTTTGTCGATGCGACAGACTGTTGAAGCGCCTGCGCGTCTGTGTTGGCAACAACGAATTCGACGCCCTCAAGCTGCTTATCAATCATGTTGTTCACAGCGTTACCGCCAGCACCGCCGACACCAAAAACGGTGATCCGTGGCTTGAGCTCTTCGTGGGTGGGCATCGTTAAATTCAATGTCATTACTCAATCCGCCTGTTGTTATCGCACCCCCGGGCAGGGGCGCCCTTATTTTCGGCCTGCCGCCGACGTTTGGGTCCTTGGACATTACCGCGTGGACGACGTCAGGTCACCCCGATTCGCGGCGAAAGACACCAAATATGGCAATTTTTTGACCGCCACACCCAGCATCTTGGTCGAACGGCAAGATCATGCGGATTTCAATTACATAGCCACTAAAGCTCACACAATCGGCCTTCAAGATGCGCCTGAATGCACATCTAAGAGTTGTAATCCGATAATGGAGTGACCTGCTCCGCCTCTCTCACGGTTCTTTCCGAACCTTGCGGATAACTTAACAGATTCGGTTCGGGCCGTCGCCTAAAAAGTGCGCCGTAGACCCGCGAAAGGCGGGCCTTTGCCGATTGATCTTTGGCGAAACGCAGCGCTCTGAACCACGTGCCCTGCTCACCAGTTATCCCGGAACCAGCGCACGGCCCGCTTGAAAGAACGATGGGCATTCCGGTCGGTTGGCATTTCAAAGTCCCACCATTCGTCTTGCGGGTGAGAAGCGAAGAGGCTGAGGCCAACAGCACTGGCAAAGGCCGCTCCGGTCACGGCCTGCGGCAAGCCTTGAACACGAAGCGGGCGACCGATACGGATGCCTTGGCCAAGTATTTTTGGCGCAAGTCGATCAAGGCCCGGGATTTGACTGCCACCGCCAGTCAGCACAATCTGTTGCGATGGCAGATGTTCAAATCCGGCCGCATCCAGGCGTTCGCGCACCTCTTCGAGAATCTCTTCCACACGGGGGCGCATGATACCAATAAGTTCCGCGCGGCTGACGGTGCGGCGATCATGCTCCCAATCGCCGGTTTCGCCGCCAATTTCGATCAGTTCACGGTCGTCCATGCCGGTCGCCACAACGCCTCCGTGGAACGTCTTCATGCGTTCGGCGACGGCAGTTGAGACTTGCAGACCTTTTGAGATGTCTTGCGTGATGTGTTCGCCGCCCATGCGGATACTGTCTGCGTATATCATGTGCTTCTTGATGAAGATCGAGAGGCCCGTGGTGCCCCCACCAAGGTCAATGCACGCGCTGCCAAGTTCCTGTTCGTCTTCCACAAGTGCTGACATGCCGGACATATACGCCGACGACGCAAGCCCCGCCAGTTCGAGATCACAGCGCTTCAGGCAATAGATCAGGTTCTGCAAAACAGAGGTATCTACCGTCAGCATATGCATGTCGCAGGCAAGGCGCTGACCGATCTGGCCACGTGGGTCTGTAAGCCCCGAGCGATGGTCGAGGGCAAAGTTGACAGGCTGCGCATGGAGTATATCACGCTCCAAGCCATAGTCAGGGACATCGCAGGACGCCAAAGCACGCGCGACGTCCTGTTCATCGACCACGTCCCCGTCAACTAGGACGGTGCCCGCAAGTCCATACGAGCGAGGCTGGCCGCCAGACAGGCACGCAATCACATGGTCCACACGCACGTTCGCCATCTTTTGCGCGGCTTGCACTGCGGTGCGTATTGCGCGCTCGGTTTCCTGAATGGCGCAGCTTTCGCCAAGCTCGACGCCGCGCGACCGGGTGGTCGCGGCCCCAATAACGCGGAACCGGCTTTGTCCGGCCATTGCGCCAATGCCTTCGCCTTCGGGGAGACCTGTTGCGCTGTCGAACCTGAGAATCAGGCAGGCGATTTTGGACGTACCAACATCCAAAAGCGCGATAACTCCGCGTTGCATCGCAGCGCGGCGCATGGCGCGCATGGCGCGCTGGCTTTCGTAGAGATCGGTCATCTGAGGGTGTCCCTGGTCTCGGTCAGTTCGATGTCTGTCATGGCGTCAATTGCCCCTGTTGTAAGACGTAGCACCGGGCGGCGTGGGTTGCGAAAGTCGATGGCCGCAATGTCGCGGGCCAGAAGATCCTGTGCGCCATCAAGGGCGATGACTTTTTTCAATGCGGTTGTGGGGTCGCTTTCCGGCAGTTGAATGCGTTGGTCGCGATCCAAAACAAGATCCCAACGGCGCTCTCCCACGCGCAAGAGGCCGCGGAGGCGCGGCGCGATGGGAGCTGACAGAGCGATCAAGTTCAAAGCCTCGGGCACTGCATCATGGGCACCCTGCCCGACGATCAACGGCAAATCCGAGCGGTCACTGCGCATCGCAACGGTTGAGACACGGTGTCCGTCACGGTCCAAAAGACTGAGGCCTTCTGCCTCCCGCCAAATGATCGCGGGAACACGTTCGGTCACATCAATGCTAAGCACACCTCCGCCGCGTATTTGCACAGCAGCACTTTCGACCGCGTCCAGTGTTTCGACCGCAGCGCGGATTGCATCAAGGTCGAGGTCAAACGACGACTGCGGAAAATCAATGGCAAGGATACTACGGATATCGACGGCCACGGTTTCAGTGACGTCTTCGACGGCCATCATACGGACCATAAACTCGGGCCGTTCCTGGATTTGGCGGCGCAATTCAGCGATCCGGTCCGAAGCGTCCTCGCGGCGGTCTGTGTCCGAGGCCCAAAACGCGCCAATGCTGGCAACGATTAAAACCGGGAGCCCGTAGCGCAGGAAAGTTCTGAAGCGCGGCGTCAGCATGAGCCGGTTCATACGGTAGGCAAGGCGCGATGGGGCGGGATCTCTCATCTGTCGCATGAGGCGTCTTTCACCAACCAGTCGCACAGATCAGGAAATGACATTCCAAAGTGTTGGGCCTGTTCGGGCACAAGCGAGGTTGGCGTCATGCCGGGCTGGGTGTTGGTTTCAAGCGTGATGAGGCCGTGCAGGCCCTTTGTGTCATCCCAGCGGAAATCAGTGCGAGTCAGACCGCGACACCCAAGAGCGTTATGGGCAATGACCGCGTGGCTCATGCAGGCCTCGGTAATTTCGGCAGGGATGTCAGCGGGAAGAACATGGTGCGAGCCCCCCGGCGCATATTTGGCGTGATAGTCGTACCAGCCGTCGGTGACGATCTCGGTCACGCACAATGCGCGATCCTCAAGAACCGAAACCGTGAGCTCGCGACCCGGAATGTAAGCCTCGACCATAAGCGTTTGAGGCATGTTCTCGGCAATAAGGGGTGGTTCACTCGCGCCTTCGGGCACGATATAGATACCGACCGACGAACCTTCGTTGTTCGGCTTGATGACGTAAGGCGGGGCCATGACATGGCTGCCTGCAACCTCGTCGCGGGAAAACAAATGACTTTCTGTCACAGGAATACCAGCACGGCGGAAGACCGCCTTGGTGCGTTCTTTATCCATGGCCAGAGCAGAGGCGAGTACGCCAGAATGTGTGTAGGGGATTTGGAG
>NZ_CALJXO010000208.1:0-9257 GCF_937988555.1 uncultured Boseongicola sp.
GCAACTTCTCGTTGGCCTCACGCAATTGCCGCGCCGTGCGTTCCTGCTCGGCGGATTTCGCTTCAAGCTGATTTGAGTACTCCAAAATCTGCTGCGCTTCATCGGCCACCCGGATCAGGTCTTCGACCGTAACCGACGCCCCGCCAGTGATCTGCGCTATCATCGCATGCGCAGTTGCAGCTCCGACAGACCCCGCCAACTCGCGCTCAAGCCGATCCATGAAATCCGGCGTCACATCCGGCAAATAACCTTGTTTTCCCTGTGTCGCCGCTTCGCTCTCGAAAATGCGCTGTGCAACACCGGGACCAATAATGCGCTGCGCCATCATCAACAGATCTTCCGCTTCGGCCGCCCTACCGGCCCACCCACGCGCCCGGTCCGAATAGCGGAAAATATTGACGAAAGTCGCACCCTGTAACCGCTCAAGCGGGCTAGGGAAGCTCATCAGAGAAAAGACACAAAACGCCAGCGTGTTCAGCGCCATAGACCACAACACCGAATGAACTAAAGGGTCTAACCCATCGATCCAGAACAAAGCATTGGGCCGCAGCATCGCAATGCCAAACGGTCCCTCCTGAAAGACCGACGCCGATAAAATCGCCCCGTCACCAAAGCTTGGCAAAAACGACGTCCAAATCCAAAGCACAAAACCCGTCACCAAACCCGCCGCCGCACCAATACGTGTGGCCCCGCGCCAGAAGATACCGCCAATGAGCGCAGGCAAAACCTGGCTTACTCCCACAAATGCGACAAGTCCGATGGACGCCAATGCGGCACCTCCCCCCGACAGCCGAAAGTACAGAAATCCGAGGATCAAAATCCCCGCAATCGACGCGCGCCGCGAGAAGATCACCACATCGCGCACATCGCCCGACACTGTCGCGCCGCCGCTACGCGTGCTCAGCCAGATCGGCATTACGATATGGTTCGATACCATCGTCGCCAACGCAATCGAAGCCACAATGACCATCGATGTCGCCGACGAAAATCCGCCAAGAAAAGCCAGCGTCGCCAATGCGTTCTGATCGAAAGCTAAAGGCAATGTCAGCACAAACAAATCCGGATTTGACCCTTCTGGCATGACCGACAACCCCACAACAGCGATCGGGATCACAAAGAGGCTGATCAGGAATAAATAGACCGGAAACGCCCAGGCCGCGGTCGACAAATGCCGCTCGTGCTCGTTTTCGACGACCATGACCTGAAACATCCGTGGTAAGCAAATGAACGCCGCCGCCGACAGGAAAATCATCGTCATCCAACGGTCGGGCTGCAACGCCCAGACATCTATCGGCGAGGCATCAATCCGCGCCATCATATCGCTCGGGCCCGACCCAATCCAGAACACCGCAAAAATGCCAACCGCAAGAAGCGCGATCAGCTTGACTACCGCTTCGAGCGCAATCGCCATGACTATGCCGTGGTGACGTTCTTCGACATCCAGATTGCGCGTGCCAAACAGAATGGTGAAAACCGCCAGTCCGAACGCCACCCATAGCGCCACGGCTGCAAGATCCTCAGGCGCGTTCGACTGCCCCCCCATGAAGACAGCAAAACTCAACGTCACCGACTGCAATTGCAGCGCGATATAAGGCGTCGTCCCCGCCACCGCCAAAAGCGTCACCAGAACGCCCAGCATGTTTGATTTACCATACCGCGACGAGATCAAATCCGCGATCGACGTGATCCGCTGCGTCTTCCCGATCCGCACCAAACGCCGCAACAGCACCCACCACCCGACCATCACAAGCGTCGGCCCCAGATAGATCGTCGCAAACTCAAGGCCCGAGCGCGCCGCGTAGCCAACCGCCCCATAAAACGTCCAGGCCGTGCAATAGATCGACAATGAAAGCGTATAAACCAGCGGCGACCGCAACCACCCGCCCTGACCGCGCTCGGCGCGTTTATCCGCCCAAAACGCCACCGCAAAAAGTAACGCAACATACAGAACTGAAATCAGGGCGAGGGCGTTAAACGACAACACGGCTTAGCGCATGCCTCCGTCTTTTGACAACGTTGCCTCGGAGGTTTCTCTGGGCTCGCCAAAGGGGTCGAAGTCCGACAACCGTCGCGAGATTAGCCGCGTCGCGCCGATCAAAATCGCCCAAACGGAAAAGATGTACAAAATGCCGCCTGACGTCGTGGCGCGATCCGCCCAAAGCAACGGTAGTAATAGCAAAACAAGGCCGACAACAGGCATCAGGCGGGCCGCATCGCTTAACCGGCGGCGGCGATAGCTTTGTCGTTCCAGAAAGACCGGTTCGGGCGGACGGCTCACTTGCCAACCAATGCGCGCACAGTCGCAAGGACCTCGCCATTCGAGAAAGGCTTGGTCATAAAGCTACTCGCCCCAAGCTTTTCAGCCAGTTCGCGATCCTTCTTTTGCCCGCGCGCCGTCAACATCAACACCGGCAGCTCCTTAAATTCCGGATCCTCGCGCAAATCGTGCAAAATATCGTAGCCCGACCGGTTCGGAAGCATCACATCAAGCACAACCAGATCGGGACGCCGGGCGCGCACCGCATCCAGGGCCGTCAAACCATCCGAATGAGTATCAACGCGCCAGCCATCGCGCGAAAGGATAAACCGGATCGCCTCGATGATGTTCGGCTCGTCTTCGATCAGCAGAACACTCCCGCCCATGACTGACTCCTCCCTAAAGCCAGACAAAATCGTCTGAAACGACTATCCCTGATGGAACACGAAGTGTCAAAATATTGTTCGCAGACAGTCACATCACCCAAATTTAGGCGCAGGCTCCGAGACGTTCAGGATCGAAGGTTCGCGCCGCGCCGGGCAGTCCCGGATTGCGCAGACACGACACGACGTGCCGACCTGATAGGGCGCGTCCTCCTCGCCGACCGAGGCAAGAACCGGCATCAAAAGCATGGTGGACTCCACCACCGGAGGCCGCTCGAACCCTGCCACATAATCTGACGTCGCTATCGACCACGTCTGAAACCGCACGTCGTCCTGCCCAACCAGCGCTACATCAGTTCGCACCGGCGTCAACGGTCGGTGAAGCGCTTGAAACAACGGCCAGACGGCACATGCCGCCCCAAACCGCGGCGGCGCAAACCCGCGCACCGGTTTCCGAAACGCCAATGTTCCCGAACCGTCGCAAATCACCAGTCCGGGTGGAAAGCCCCCCTTAAAAAAGCGCGCCGGCAAAGTCGAAAGCCGTCGCATGGCGCGCGGTAAATCAGTCGAAAACCGCGCCGACAACCGCATCGGATCCCTCTCACCGGCAAGAACCGCCTCTTCAAACGGACCCACAGGCAACGCCCGCGCATCCGCGCGATAGCGTTCCAGGAACGCCGTGGCCAAAGCGCGCGCCGCAGAAGATGAAAACACGGACCCTGCCTGCGCCACGATATCACTCGCAGCGGTGTCATTGTCCGTTTCAAGCGCGTCGATCCGCCAATCCTGATCGCTTAACCATGCTTCAAGTTCGTCCAGCGGCAAAGACAACACCCGATCCGTGTCTCCTCCCACGTCAAGATAGCCGACCAAAGCTTCGGTCGCTTCCGCCAAACGCTGGCTGTCTTCGTAAATGTTGCGGTGAAAGCGCGCCTGCCACGCGGCTTCAATCTCGTCGCCGGTCGCCAGAATTCCGCTGGTCGACCGGATCGCCGTGACTGTCGACAAAACATTGTGCAGCGACGCCGACAAAAACGGATCATGCGTCAGCCGGTCATTCAAGGTTTCGACCAACCGCTCCAGTTCAGACACCCGGGCGTGCTGCTGCGTCACAAGCCGCGCCCATCCCGGAAACCGACCCGCGAAATCCTCGCTCCTTTCGATATCTGCACCCGGCTCCGCAAAGCCCCCGGCGACCGCGTCCAAAGCCTCGGTCAACGCCGCCCCCGCGCCCTCGCTCAAGGTCGCCGTGTTCACCCCAAGGGCGCCGGCCACATTGTTCAGTAACGCGCCGCCGATCTTGCGGCGATTATGCTCGATCAGGTTCAGATAACTGGGTGAAATACCGCATTCGCGGGCAAGTTCGGCCTGCCGCAACCCCTTATCAATCCGATATTGGCGGATACGAGAGCCTGTAAGGACGGGACGCGCCATGGCGAAAACCTCGAGTTTTCAACGACTTTCTGTGAGTGCGAGAGAAATTCTTTACAACTCTCTGCACTCGCGCGTTTATTTATTTACAGAATAATCGTTCAAGAGTCTAGGCTTACTATCTTTTTTTCATAACCCGACCGATAACATCCCTACCTTGTAAAAGGTCCGGCTGCGCGAGGAGGCGCTTGTAGACAACTACACAAGCCGGAAAACAAAGGGAGAGCTTTATGACAAAATCTAACTTTACCCGTCGTGGTGTGCTGAAAACTGGCGCACTCGCCGGTGCCGCAATGGCGACACCAACCATCTTCGACGGTTCCGTCTGGGCTGCCGGTCACACCGGCTTCACAAACGCCCCTGAAGGCGGTTCGGTTACACTTGGCTTCAACGTTCCACAGTCCGGTCCCTACGCAGACGAAGGCGCCGACGAATTGCGCGCCTACGAGCTTGCAGTCGAGCACCTGAACGGTGGCGGCGATGGCGGCATGATCAGCACCTTCTCGTCCAAAACGCTGGACGGCACGGGGATTAACGGCAAAAAAGTCGAGTACGTCACAGGCGACACTCAGACAAAATCTGACGCCGCTCGCGCATCTGCCAAGTCGATGATCGAAAAAGACGGCGCCATCATGATCACTGGTGGTTCGTCCTCTGGTGTTGCAATCGCTGTACAGGGTCTCTGTCAGGATGCTGGCGTTATCTTCATGGCTGGCCTCACACACTCGAACGACACCACTGGTAAGGATCGCAAGGCCAATGGTTTCCGCCACTTCTTCAACGGTTACATGTCCGGCGCCGCTCTGGCACCTGTGCTTGCTGCCCGTTACGGCACTGATCGTAAAGCCTATCACCTGACCGCGGACTATACGTGGGGCTGGACTCAGCAGGAATCGATTGCAAATGCGACCGAAGCCCAGGGCTGGGAAACTGTTAACAACGTTCTGACACCGCTGGCCTCGACGGACTTCTCGTCCTACATCGCTCCGGTTCTGAATTCGGGCGCAGATGTTCTGGTTTTGAACCACTACGGCGGTAACATGGTTAACTCGCTGACCAACGCAGTTCAATTCGGCCTGAAAGACAAGCAAGTCAACGGCAAGAACTTCGAAATCGTTGTTCCGCTCTATTCGCGCCTGATGGCACGTGGTGCTGGTGAAAACGTTAAGGGCATCCTTGGCTCTACCAACTGGCACTGGTCGCTGACCGACGAAGGCTCCAAAGCTTTTGTTAAGTCGTTCGGCACCAAGTACGGCTTCCCGCCAAGCCAGGCGGCTCACACCGTTTACTGCCAGACGCTGCTTTATGCAGACGCCGTCAACCGTGCCGGGTCGTTCAACCCATGCGCTGTCGGTGAAGCTCTTGAAGACTTCGAATTCTCGGGTCTGGGCAACGGCGACGTTCTGTACCGTGGCGCTGACCACCAGTGCTTCAAGGACGTCTTGGTTGTGCAGGGTAAAGAGAACCCAACATCCGAATTCGACGTTCTGGAAGTTGTCGAAGTTACGCCGCGCGCGCAGGTCGAGTATCCACCGAACCACCCGATGTTTGGCGGCGACGAAGCGTCTTTGGGCGAGTGTAACCCAGGCGCATAATAGCGCGATGAAAAGAAGGGGCCGCGCACGCATCGCGCGTCCCCACACTTTCGCCGCACAGGTCGGCTGATCTGCGATTTTCAAAATTTTAGGGTGGGGACATGGACGCCTTTATACTTCAGGTTCTGAACGGCCTCGACAAGGGGTCGGCCTATGCGCTGATCGCCCTCGGCCTGACTTTAATCTTCGGCACGCTCGGGGTGGTAAATTTTGCCCACGGCGCTTTGTTCATGCTCGGTTCGTTTTGCGCAGTGACGTTGCAACGGATTTTGTCGCTCAGCTACGAAACCATTGACGAAACCCAGCTTGACTTCCTCGGCAACCCGCTGAAGGTCAAATCCACCTATATCGAAAGTTGGCTAGGGAAGGATGTCGGTTTAGCCATAATCGACTGGTCTGTCCCGATCGCAATCTTGTTCGCGATCCCGGTGATGATCGCTATCGGCGTCATCATGGAGCGCGGCCTAATCAAGCACTTCTACAAGCGCCCCCATGCGGACCAAATCCTCGTGACGTTCGGCCTTGCAATCGTGATTCAGGAAGTCGTCAAGTATTACTACGGCGCCAATCCAATCCAAACACCGGCTCCCGACAGCCTCTCCAAAGCGCTCGACCTCGGTGTGATGATCGGATTTGATCCAAATGCAATCATCTACCCTTACTGGCGCCTGATATATTTCTTCTTCTCAATGACCGTCATCGCGGGTGTCTTCGCCTTCCTGCAGTTCACCACGTTTGGCATGGTGGTTCGTGCAGGCATGGCAGACCGTGAGACAGTCAGCATGCTGGGTATCAACATCGACAAACGCTTTACCATCATGTTTGGCATCGCAGCCGCCGTGGCTGGGCTTGCGGGCGTTATGTACACTCCTATCAATCCGCCGAATTATCACATGGGGATGGACTTCCTTGTCCTAAGCTTTGTTGTCGTCGTCGTCGGCGGAATGGGATCTCTTCCGGGCGCGGTGCTTGCGGGCTTTCTACTCGGTATTCTTGAAAGCTTTGCATCAACTGCTTGGGCCACAAGTTTGCTCCCCGGCATCAACCAGATCATCATCTACCTTGTCGCAATTATCGTTCTTTTGACCCGCCCGCGCGGATTGATGGGACGTAAAGGCGTGATGGAGGAATAAAACATGCTTGGCCTCAACTTCAGAGACAGATCACTATTCTTCATCGTCATTGCCTTGACCGTGCTGGCGCCGTTCATTCTGAACCCGTTTCCTTCCGAAAGCTCGCTGGCACAGTTTAATGCAGGCTACCCAGATCTGATGCAGCGGTTTGTTATCTTCGGGATCTTCGCGATCGGTTTCAACATCCTTTTCGGACTTACCGGGTACCTCTCGTTCGGTCACGCCGCGTTCCTGGGTGTTGGGTCCTACGCCGCCGTGTGGGTGTTTAAACTGTTCACCTACAATGTTCTTCCGGCAATCATTTTGGCAGTCGCTGTCGCCGGCCTCTTCTCGCTATTGATTGGCTATGTATCGCTGAGAAGATCGGGCATCTATTTCTCGATCCTGACTTTGGCTTTCGCACAGATGTCGTTCGCTCTGGCCTACTCCGTTCTGTCAAACCCCAAATTCAACCTAACCAACGGCGAAACCGGTCTCCAGGTCTACGCGGATGACCCGCAATGGCTGCACCGTGACAGTCTGCCGGACCTGCCGCACCTCTTCGGACTTTCGATGAGGTCAAACTATCAGCTCGATATCGGCGCTTGGACGTTCAATTTCAACGTGGGCTATTACCTCTGCGTCGTGATCATGCTTATCGTATTCTATATTGCGATCCGTTTGTTCCGATCACCCTTCGGGATGATGTTGCGGGCGATTAAATCGAACCAGCAAAGACTGAATTACACCGGTTTGAACTCGCGTCCCTATACACTTGCAGCATTTGTCATCTCGGGAATGTACGCCGGTCTCGCAGGTGGACTGATGGCCGCGATGGACCCGCTTGCAGGGGCAGAGCGCATGCAATGGACTGCCTCAGGTGAAGTCGTGCTGATGGTTATTCTTGGCGGTGCGGGTACGTTAATCGGACCAATCCTGGGCGCCGGTTTTATCAAATACTTCGAAAACATATTCTCGAAGATCAACGATCAGATCCTGCACCAGTGGTTCGCTTTCCTGCCCGACGGGCTCGAAGACTTCCTCGTCTTCATCATCCACCCGTTCATCGGCAAAGGCTGGCATCTCACATTGGGCATCTTGTTTATGCTTGTCGTGATCTTCCTGCCCGGTGGCCTCGTCGAAGGCGGACAACGTCTTGGCAAACTCTTCGGTCGCCGTAAAAAGACTGAAGATGCTGCCAAAGACGCTGCCAATACACCTGCGGAATAAGGAGAGACCAAATGGGAATTCTTGAAGTCAAAGGTGTAAACAAGCGCTTCGGCGGCTTGCAGGCGCTTGGGGACGTGAACCTTTCCGTCAAGGAAAATACGGTTCACGCCATCATCGGACCAAACGGTGCGGGCAAATCCACGCTGCTTAACTGCCTCGTAGGGAAACTGATCCCCGATACCGGATCGGTTATGTTCGACGGCCAGTCCGTGCTGGGATGCAAGCCACACCAGATCAACCAGATGGGTATCTCCCGCGTGTTTCAGACGCCCGAGATTTTCAGCGACCTCACGGTTCTGGAAAACATAATGATCCCTTGCTTCGCCAAGCGCGACGGGTCCTTCCGCTTGCACGCCTTTGAAAGCTTCGCCCAGGAGAAGGATATTCTCGAAAAGGCCGAAGCCATTCTAGAAGACGTCAACATGGCTGACAAACGCCATATGCACTCGGCGTCCATGTCGCGCGGCGACAAACGCCGCCTTGAAATGGCGATGTGTCTTGTGCAGGAACCCCGGCTCCTGCTCCTCGACGAACCAACCGCTGGCATGGCCCGTGCTGACACCAACAACACCATCGATCTGCTGAAACAGATCAACGACCAGCGCGACATCACCATGTGCATCATCGAACACGACATGCACGTCGTGTTCAGCCTTGCAGACCGGATAACGGTCCTTGCGCAAGGCAGACCTCTGGTCGAAGACGCACCCGAAAACATCAAAGGCAACCCCAAGGTACAAGAAGCGTACCTCGGCGAAGTTGCCGCTTAAGGAACAGGGGACACCGACATGCTTGACGAAAAACCCTACGACAATAACGCCAATAACGCCGCTACCGCACCGGCCTACCTCAGTGTTTGGAATATCGAGGCCTACTACGGCGAAAGCTACATCGTCCAGGACGTCAGCTTTAACGTTCACGAAGGCGAAATCCTCGCTCTTCTGGGCCGCAACGGTGCTGGCAAAACCACCACGTTGCGCAGTATCGCCCGTATGGATAGCCCCGAACTGCGCTTCGGCGAGATCTGGCTTGATCACAAACCGCTGCACAAGATGAAAAGCTATGAGGCGTCACAGCATGGCATTGCTCTGGTGCCCGAAGACCGACGCATCATCCCCGGCTTGACGGTCGAAGAAAATTTAAAACTTGCCCAGATCGCCCCGCCCATCGGATGGTCGCTTGAACGCATCTATTCGCTGTTCCCACGTCTCGGCGAGCGCAAGAGCCAGGACGGCATCACCCTGTCGGG
>NZ_CALJXO010000209.1:0-32251 GCF_937988555.1 uncultured Boseongicola sp.
CAGAATTTATCAGACCCAAAGATAAGCGGGCCTCAGAGAGGCGCTAAGCTATAGCCTGCGCGCTCTAGCGCACGCAGGACGCCGCTTTCTCCGGACAAATGCGCGGCACCGACAGCAATGACTGCATTCTTGCCGTCAACCATCTCGTGGATCATCGGCTCCCAGTCGGCATTGCGGTCAATCAGAAGCGATGTGTTGACTTCGTCAAACAGTGCCTGCCCATTTTCGATCCCGGCCCGGTCCACCATGATCCGGCCAAATTCCCATCCTTCGCGGGTGCGGCCGTCAAAATATGCCTCGATCAGCGTCGATGTATTGGCGTTGCTGTCGTCTGTTGTATTGAGCGTCAGTCGAAGTCCGTCCATCTGATCCTCGAAGGGCGCATCGGCGAAGATACGGATTACCGTCTCCACATTATCCAGCGATTGGATTGGCACCCCGACGTCTAGGGCCACGCTCTCAAGCTGGCGGTCGAGACCCTTGGCACCGGTCTTAACCAGCGCCAAAGCGCAGGGCGGGATCGCAAGCGTCAGGTTCAAGTACCAAGGCTGAAATTGCGCCGCGACAAAGGCTGGAATGCCAAGCGCCGACAGCTGTTCTTCGGCCTTTGTCCAATCCTCGGGCGACAATAAATCAATCAGGGTCGGGCCTTCGGTGATGAAGAACAGATCGGGCTTTGATGCCGCCATCGCGGCCAGGCCTGCCTCGTCTTCAGACGTTGCCTCAAGGATTAGGACGTCCGCATCGCGTAAAAAGGGGTCAATGCGCTTTGCCAGCCCGTCCAGTCGGGCATCCGGGACATGCAGCGTTCCTGCAATAACAACGGTCGACTCGCCCTTATCAGCGCGCCAAAGATTTCCGACAGGAAAAGCATGCGGCGCAACCAAAGCATCAAGTCGGGCTCGTTCTGCGGGGGATAGTTCATCGATCAGATCAATCGTCCCACAAGATTGCGCCATCGCCACAAGCGGCGTCAGGAGCATCGCCAAAACCATAAAAAGCAGTCGTACCATCAGATCATTTGCCCTGTATTATCGGTGTTTCCACTATGATGGCCCGGATATCAGGCGGAAGAAAGGCCGGATTGGGATTGAGATAGGGTGAGAAATACACGAGCGATCCCCATAGTTTTCGGCGTGTGCCGCGGACAACCTGCGAATGAGTGAAAACCTGAGCAATTTTTCCCCTGCGCCTGGTTGACAGGCGCGGGCACGTTCCTTATCTCCCAATCGTTAGCACTCACTAGAGATGAGTGCCAATCCACTAGCAACTGAACCAAGGAGCGTTCAATATGGCATTTACTCCGCTGCACGACCGCGTACTGGTCCGCCGCGTAGAAAGCGACGATACGACCAAAGGCGGTCTTATCATCCCTGAAAGCGCAAAAGAGAAGCCAGCCGAAGGCGAGATCATTTCGGTCGGCGAAGGCGCACGCAAAGACTCGGGCGAGCTTATCGCACCATCTGTCAAAGCAGGCGACAAGATTCTCTTCGGCAAATGGTCCGGCACAGAAATCACGCTGGACGGCGAAGAGCTGCTCATCATGAAGGAAAGCGACATTCTCGGTACGATTTCCTGAGCAACGTCACTTCCATCAATCAACTGAAATTTCAGACAACCAGGAGCAATCAACATGGCTGCTAAGGACGTCAAATTTGGTACCGACTCGCGCAACCGCATGCTTAAGGGTGTAAACATCCTTGCGGACGCAGTGAAGGTTACCCTCGGCCCCAAGGGCCGTAACGTCGTGATCGAAAAATCTTTCGGCGCACCACGCATCACCAAAGACGGTGTAACGGTCGCTAAAGAGATCGAGCTTGAAGACAAGTTCGAGAACATGGGCGCGCAGATGGTGAAAGAAGTCGCCAGCCGCACCAATGACGAAGCCGGCGACGGCACAACAACTGCAACGGTTCTGGCGCAAGCCATCGTTCGCGAAGGCCTAAAATCGGTTGCCGCTGGCATGAACCCGATGGATCTTAAGCGCGGCATCGACCTTGCAGTCACCAAAGTTGTGGCACACATCAAAGCAGCTGCCCGTGACGTGAAAGACAGCGACGAAGTCGCACAGGTCGGCACGATCTCTGCGAACGGCGAAGCCGACATCGGCCAGCAGATCGCAGACGCGATGCAGAAAGTCGGCAACGACGGCGTGATCACTGTTGAAGAGAACAAGGGTCTCGAGACCGAGACCGAAGTTGTCGAAGGCATGCAGTTCGACCGTGGCTACCTATCGCCATACTTCGTCACCAACCCTGACAAGATGGTCACCGAGCTGGAAGACGTCGTCATCCTGTTGCACGAGAAAAAACTCTCATCGCTGCAGCCAATGGTTCCGCTTCTTGAGTCGGTTATCCAATCGCAAAAGCCACTTCTCATCATCTCAGAAGATGTCGAAGGCGAGGCTCTTGCCACGCTCGTCGTCAACAAACTGCGTGGTGGTCTGAAGATCGCAGCTGTCAAAGCACCGGGTTTCGGCGATCGCCGCAAAGCCATGCTTCAGGACATCGCGATCCTCACCGGTGGTCAGGTGATCTCCGAAGACCTCGGCATGAAGCTTGAATCTGTCACAATGGACATGCTCGGCACAGCCAAGCGCGTTTCGATCACCAAGGACGAGACAACGATCATCGAAGGCCTCGGCGAAAAAGCCGAGATCGAAGCACGTGTTTCCCAGATCCGTCAACAGATCGAAGAAACCACGTCCGACTATGACCGTGAGAAGCTTCAGGAACGTGTTGCTAAGCTTGCTGGTGGTGTTGCTGTCATCCGCGTTGGCGGCATGACCGAAACCGAAGTGAAAGAGCGCAAAGACCGCGTTGACGATGCACTGAACGCCACCCGCGCGGCCGTTCAGGAAGGTATTGTTGTTGGTGGTGGTGTGTCTCTGATCCAGGGCGCGAAATCGCTTGCAGACCTCAAAGGTGCGAATAGCGACCAGGACGCCGGTATCGTTATCGTGCGTAAAGCTCTCGAAGCACCGCTGCGTCAGATCGCCGAGAACTCCGGCGTCGACGGTTCGGTTGTCGCGGGCAAGGTTCGCGAAAGCAATGACCCAACGTTTGGCTTTAACGCGCAGACCGAAGAATATGGCGACATGTTCAAGTTCGGCGTTATCGACCCGGCCAAGGTTGTTCGTACGGCTCTGGAAGATGCAGCATCGATCGCCGGTCTTCTGATCACGACGGAAGCCATGGTCGCTGACAAGCCTGCCAAAGAAGGCGCAGGCGGCGGCGGCGGCGGCATGCCCGACATGGGTGGCATGGGCGGCATGATGTAAGCGACTTCCGACCTGCTTGCGGGCCGGAACCGCGTTACCCGACGGGCGGTTTGCACAGCATTTCGTCATCCGGGTTTACGTCACTACCCAAAAGAAGGGGCGCCCGTTGTGGCGCCCTTTTTCTTTTGTCGTCATCAAATTGCAGCCTTAGTTTGGTCGTGACCCCGTAAGGATACTCGCATGTTACGTCACATCATTAGGCATCCTGACAAACCAAGCGCGACGCAAGCAGATCGCGCCGCATTGAAAGCTACCATCGAAGCCTGCGCAGACCACTCCGACGTCCGCTCCGCGACCTGCGGCTTCACTGTCAGACCGGGATCAAACCATTTCGACCTCGCTATGACCGCCGACTTCGACGAGACATGGCCGCGTTTCGCCGTGACGTCGAAAGCGACATGCATGAGGTCTACGTCGCAGCCCGCGCAAAACATGCGGACTCACACGAGACACTTTCGGAAACAAATGACCCCCTCTGGCGAAATCTTCTTGCGCGGTCACTCAAAAATCCCTAAACCTTCGCAGGTGCAGAAAATGGGAATGTTGCAATGCCGCATGACGGGACCTCTCCAATGATTGAAACACCTGTACTCCCCGACCTTCTGGCGCTGACGAAGGAGGCTGTTCCAGCCGCCGAATCTCTGCTGGACCGCGCCAAAGACGTTGTCCGCGCTCAGGTCAGCGACGGCGACCAGGTCAGCGCGTCCCTCATCGAAAGCCACCAAACTGCAGTCCATGGCCTCGCTTGGGTCGCCACCTATGTCGAAGCGCTCCGCCAGATGCAGCATTGGGCCGAAGCGCTTCAGGCTGACGGGAAATTTGGCGAGCTGGAGCAACTGATCCACCAGATCACCTTCGGCGAATACCTCTGGCAACTTTATGGCGGCATCCCGATGAGCCAGGGCGAGATTATCCGCCCGCAGGACCTTGGCCTGACACAAGATGACCAGCGCACGATGATGGCCCCTGCGGTCATGACCCTGACCCAACAGGGCAACACACAAGCCGCCCGCCTTCGCCTTGTCGCGATCATGCGCGAGCGCACCGCCGAGATCACTATCGGAGCAACAGGCCTTGATGACGAACTTGAAATGATCCGCGAGCAGTTCCGCCGTTTTGCAAAAGATCGCGTGGAACCCAATGCCCATGACTGGCACCTGAAAGACGAACTGATCCCGATGGAGATCATCGACGAGATGGCCGAAATGGGCGTCTTCGGCCTGACGATCCCGGAGGAATACGGGGGGTTCGGCCTGTCAAAAGCCTCCATGTGTGTAGTGTCCGAAGAACTCAGCCGCGGCTATATTGGCGTCGGCTCCCTCGGTACGCGCTCCGAAATAGCCGCCGAGTTGATCCTTTGCGGCGGCACCCAAGCGCAGAAAGAAAAATGGCTTCCTGGCCTCGCCTCAGGTGAAATCCTTCCAACGGCGGTTTTCACTGAACCAAACACCGGTTCAGACCTTGGGGCCTTGCGCACCAAAGCGACCAAGACCGGCGAGACCTGGACGATCAAGGGCAACAAAACCTGGATCACCCACGCCGCCCGCACCCACGTCATGACGGTTCTTGCGCGTTCAGTCCCCGACACCAGTGACTATCGTGGTCTGTCGATGTTCTTGGCCGAAAAGACCCCTGGCACCGACGAGGTCCCGTTCCCGGACGATGGACTTTCAGGCGGCGAAATCGAGGTTCTCGGCTATCGCGGCATGAAAGAATACACCGTCAATTTCGATGGCTTCGAGGTGAAGGGCGAGAACCTTCTCGGCGACACAGAGGGTCAGGGCTTCAAGCAGTTAATGCAGACGTTTGAAAGCGCGCGCATCCAGACCGCCGCTCGCGCCATTGGCGTCGCGCAATCCGCGCTTGATGTGTCGATGCAATACGCCGAAGACCGCAAACAGTTCGGAAAATCGCTCATCGAGTTCCCTCGAGTGGCGTCCAAGCTGGCAATGATGGCCGTGGAAATCATGGTTGCGCGCCAGCTCACCTACTTCTCGGCCGCCGAAAAAGACAACGATCGCCGCTGTGATTTAGAGGCGGGCATGGCGAAGCTTCTTGGCGCCCGCGTGGCTTGGGCTGCCGCCGACAACGGGTTACAAATCCACGGCGGCAATGGGTTCGCTCTGGAATACAAAATCAGCCGCATCCTGTGCGATGCCCGCATCCTCAATATCTTTGAAGGTGCAGCAGAAATTCAGGCGCAGGTTATCGCGCGTCGTCTTCTGGCCTGATCCCACGGGCGATCAAATCAACAAACCGCTGCCGCGCTGCTGGCAGCGGGCGATCGCCAAGCGTCGGTGCAAAATGCTGACCCAGAAAATGCCCTGTTACCCCAAGCCCCTCCAGAACATCCCGGTCGCTGCCTTCGCCTTCACCAACCAAAGCCGGCGACAACGGCAACATCCGGTCCGCCCATTCCCCAGCCCCGACCCGCGACACCGCGCGTCCCGACTTTGGCGATACAAACACCAGATTGTCCGAGCGATCCGTTACCGCGCAACGCCCAAGGTCCAGCCCGAAGCCAAGATCATCCAGAAGCGCCAACTCCCAGCGCAGATACCCCAGCTTCCAAAACTCGCCTTCACCGATCATGTCGAGAACGGCCAATGTGCGGCGATATAAGTTAGGATGCGCCTCTCGCTCGGGCATCACAAACGCCAGCAAAGACGTCACCGCATTCAGCGCCGCCAAGGTGTCCCGCGCGCCCATCAAATCAGCGCGGCTTCGCACTGGCTCAACAGTAAACGCGCCCAGGTGTTCTTCAAGCCGTGCACGCCACGCCAGATCAAGCTGCGCCCCCGGCTGCAAGACAGGCGCGATCTTGCGACTGGTCCCGCCCCGGACAACGCCCGCATGCCGCCCCCGACCTTCGGTAAAAACGTCTATGATCGCGGATGTCTCGCCATGCTTGCGCACAGTCAAAAGCACACCCTCTTCGCGCCAATCCATGAAATGCTTATCCCGCCTCAAATCCGCGGATGCAAAGCCTCATGCAAGGCTGGGGTCATCCAGCAAATGCCGCCCCTGCCGATCCTCGACCTCGATCACCCAAAGATCGGAATCAAATGACCGCTGCTTTGTGACGCTGATGTCAACATCAGCCTCGAGGCCCTCAACATGAACAATCCATTGCCGCTCGCCGCTCATAATATCAAAAGACCGGTGATAACAGCAGGCCCGCCCGTCCAGGGTATTCAGCTTCACCAACACAGCCCCCGCCGTGTGATCGCCCCGCGCCACAACAAACGCCGGGATATCCGCCAAACGACATCGCGTCAGATAGGCCGCGACCCAGATTTCAGATGTCAGCCGTGGCGTCATCAGTTGCCGTCCGAAAAGTCGAGCCCCATCTCGGAATAGCGCTCTTTCTCATCAAGCCAGTTCGGCCGCACCTTCACCTGCAAAAACAGGTGCACCTTGCGTCCGAGAAACTCGGAAATCTCGACCCGCGCCAATTGCCCGACAACCTTAATTGTCTCGCCCTTCTTGCCAAGCAGGATACCTTTATGACCATCGCGAATGACATAAATGATCTGATCAATCTTCACCGACCCATCATCGCGTTCTTCCCAAGACTCTGTCTCGACCGTCAGTTGATACGGCAATTCCTGATGCAGGCGCAGCGTCAGCTTTTCGCGCGTCATCTCGGCGGCAATCATCCGCATTGGCAGGTCAGCGATCTGATCCTCGGGATACAGCCAAGGCCCCTCAGGCAAGACACCTGAAAGCCATTTCTTAAGGTGATCGACGCCGTGCCCCTTCTCGGCCGAAATCATAAACGTCTCGGTAAACGCGAACTTTTCGTTCATCTCTTCGGCCAGCTTCAACAGAACCGGCGCTTCCACACGGTCGATTTTGTTGATCGCCAGTGCGACAGGGGCCTGGCCGACGCGGTCGCCTATGCTTTCCAAAATCGCCTCAACGCCCGGCGTGATGCCCCGGTGCGCTTCAATCAACAACACGACGACATCTGCATCAGACGCGCCGCTCCATGCTGCGGCCACCATGGCGCGGTCTAGGCGACGGCGCGGCCGGAACAGTCCCGGTGTGTCGACAAACACAATCTGAGCGTCACCCTCAAGCGCAACGCCACGGATACGCGCCCGCGTTGTCTGAACCTTGTGCGTCACAATGGACACCTTCGCCCCGACCATGCGGTTCAAAAGTGTGGATTTTCCAGCGTTGGGTTCCCCGATAAGGGCCACGAACCCGGCGCGGGTGTTTGGAGAGTTTTCTGTCATATGCCAGCCAGTATGTGATTCTGGGTGCAAGGGCCAGACGGGAAGGGTTTTGGCGTGAAAACCGACCGTCGCAGCCAGAAGTGCCCTTTCATTTCCATATTTCCGTCCCGTTGATGTCGTTTCTCGCTGCTAACACTCTATCATTATTGGATTATTTTTGGTGTTTCTATGGGATTACTTCGTTTTCTGTTTCGCCGGGGAGGCCCGTCTTCGGTTGCTGTCGAAAAAGACCGAGCCAGACGAAAGGATATCCCTCAGATTGTTGGGACAGGACCAGCGCCACCAAGATCGCAGCCCCGCACGCTTCCGCCCAAAGCTATTTCGCCAGAGAAGCCAGCGCAACCCGCTGGACCACTCCCTCCACCAGACCCTTCGGCGCAGCAAAATGTCACGCTGCCTTACTGTCGCTAAGCCAAGCGCGAAGAACGGGCAGAGCGCGCTCAGATTGTGTACCGCCACGCCTGCACGCCAGGACCCACGATCCTGAAGGGAAAATGCTACGTCATCGACGGTGACACCATTTCTATCAACAGCGTTCCAATACGGCTTGCAGGGATTGATGCACCCGAACTTGATCATCCCTATGGTAACAATGCCAAGTGGGCGATGGTCGCAATCACGAAAGGGCAGATCATCACGGCCAGGATTGCACCCGAGATGAGCTACGATCGCACGGTCGCTATCTGCTGTCTTCCAGACGGTCGTGACATTGCCGCCGAACTGGTCAAGCAAGGCCTCGCGCTTGACTGGCCGCTGTTCTCGAAGGGTCTCTACAAAGAGTACGAGCCCGAAGGCGTTCGTCGAAAACTCTGGATGACCACCAAACGTCAACCGCCGCCAGCGAATCGCTAAGCGGCCTCTACCCGTGCCAAAAGCGCCTTCGCCGATGCTTGCTCGGCCGCGCGTTTTGACGTCGCCCTCGCGGTTTCGGCCTCGCCGGTGCTTAGACGCGCTTCAACCGTAAACATCGGCGCGTGGTCAGGGCCTTCGCGCCCAATTGCTTCATAGGTCGGAGGCGCCAATCCGCGCGCCTGCGCCCATTCCTGTAACGACGTCTTAGGATCGCGCGCGTCGCCCTCAACGGTCTCGATGCGCGACTTCCACAACTGAAGCACAACATCGCGCGCCGCCGCGAAACCTGCATCCTGATGGACGGCAGCAATCACCGCCTCCATCGCGTCAGCCAACAAGGCATCTTTGCGCCGCCCGCCGGACATCATCTCGGATCGCCCAAGCCGCAGCACAACACCAATGTCGATATCACGCGCAACCGCAGCGCAGGTTTCCTTGCGCACCAAGGCATTAAACCGGGGCGCAAGTTGCCCTTCGGCAGCACTTGGGTCCGCATCCAAAAGTGCCTCGGCAATCACCAGCCCAAGCACGCGATCACCCAGAAACTCCTGACGCTGGTTGTCGGGGCGGGTCTCGCTTGCGATCGAAGGGTGCGTCACGGCCCGGATCAGAAACTCCGGCTGCTTGAAGGCGTGCCCAAGTCGGGCGGCAAACGCATCAAGTTCAGCCGAGGTCTTCATCACTCAATTGCCTTAAAGAACCGGTCCATGCGCCATGTCCACACGAAGAACAACGACCGGCCCGCCGACGAAAAGACCACGCGATCCGCACGCCCGATCAGGTTCTCAAACGGCACAAGTCCCACGCCAGAAGGCTGCGGCACGCGGCTATCGGTAGAATTATCGCGGTTATCGCCCATGAAAAAGTACATGCCTTCAGGCACCCGCGTGACGCCTGTGTTGTCCAGACGTGTCGGACCGGCGTCCAAAACAGAATGCTGAGTACCGTCGGGCAGCGTCTCGACCGCCTTCGCCTTCGCGCATTCATCGCCAAACGACACGCGCATTTCGATACAAATCGGCGTCGTCCCAATTGGACCCTGCCGCTCGTAGATTTCGGTGAACATTCCCTCTTGAACCAGCGGAGCAGCCGAGCCGTTGATATACAAAACGCCGGTCCGCATCTGAATAGTATCACCCGGAATGCCAATCAAACGCTTTACAAAGTCCTGCCCGTTCGACGGATGGCGAAAGACAACAACGTCTCCCCGCGCGGGTTCTGCGCCCCAGATACGCCCGTCAATAGGACAGATGCCGAACGGACAGGAATACTGCGAATAGCCGTAAGCCATCTTGTTGACGAACAGGAAATCACCAATCAACAAAGTGTCTTTCATTGACCCCGACGGGATCCAAAAAGGCTGAAAAAACAAGGTGCGGAAGACACCCGCAATCAAAAGAGCATAGACAACGGTTTTGATCGTCTCGACGATCCCGTCTAGGATCGTACTGGTACTGTCGGACATCTGTGTTCAGCCTCTTTCAGGTCGAGGCTTTCTGAGGCGTGGCGGATGCCCTGTCAAGCAAGCCGCCGCGTTGCCTCGGGCGTCGGAATATTACCAGACTGTCCAAGGGCGCGCGCCTCAATCAGCACAAAGGCCTGTGCCCAGGGGTGATCATCGGTCAATGTCACATGGATTACGGCCTCAAACCCCTGCGGCGTCATCGCCTCAAGCCGCTTTTGCGCCCACCCCGTCACATGCATCACCGGCTGGCCGGACGACATATTGGTGACCGACATATCCTTCCACGCAATCCCCATGCGAAGACCTGTGCCTAGCGCTTTGGAGCACGCTTCCTTCGCCGCCCAGCGCTTGGCATAGGTTCCGGGCGTATCCGCGCGCCGCTCGGCTTTTGCCTGTTCAATATCCGTGAATACACGGTTGCGAAACCTGTCGCCATGCCGCTCAAGAACGCCTGCAATGCGCTCGATATTGCAAAGATCGGTGCCGATACCAAGGATCATAGGCCTGCCTGCGTTACTTCGCTTGCCATATGAGGCCTCGACCGCTGGCTTGGCAAGGTTTTGGCAACCGTGTTGGTCTAAGCATCATCGCTATGGGGCTAAACCTTATCTTTGCATTGATGCTGTGCCGCTGCGGTGACCTGGCGTGGAATACCTCGCTGGCTGATGCCCCGACCGTCCGCCGTGTGATGATCGACAGCGTCAAACCCGGGATAACCAGCAAAGCTCAGTTGCGCACGGGCGCTCAACCGGTCGACGCAACACATGCGTTAAAACGCTCTGCGGGAGTTTCGTGTCCCAGCGTCTTTCGAGGCCGTTCGTTGCGCTGTCCTGCGACAGCACTCAGCTTTGCTTGGCTATGTATCGACAAATCCGTGCCATTTGGAAAGTACTGTCGCTGCAAGCGCTTAGTATTTTCGTTTGTACCGCGCCTATCCCGGTACAATCCGCGCGGTCAGAACGCGGATCGACGCGGTGCCAAACAACCGCCCAAAGCCCGCATCAAGCACCCGCGCTGCGCGCATAGAGCCCGCTATAATTCTTCTGGCGGAAAACAACACCGCATACCCAAGAAACACGACCGATGAACAGGCCATTAATGCCCTATATAGAAACCAGACATCCCACATCGAGGCGTCTCGCAGCAAATCGATTGCAGAGATCGCGCCCCAGGCCAAAATAGCTTTCGGATTGGTCAGGTGGATCGCCAAGCCGCGCAGAAAACTATGCCTGCTTCCGTCTGCCCGTGCTGACAAAGACCTGCCGTACCACGCAGACCGCAGCGATTCGATCGCCAGTCATAACAATTACACCGCGCCGACTTATGCGCGTCGTCCCTTTCCGATCGCCGTCGACGAGATTGCCAAAGTCGCGGGACCTGGGCTTGCGCCTGCTAACATTCAGCCGACAAGAACAACCCAAAGGTCAACGCTCACTTGCGGGCCTCATCCATGATCGTACGCATTTCACGGATCGCGGGTTCAAGCCCCAGGAAGATTGCCTCACCAATCAGGAAATGCCCGATATTCAATTCCCGCACTTCCGCAATCGCCGCCACCGGCGCCACCGTGTCATACGTCAGTCCATGTCCGGCATGCACCTCAAGCCCAAGCGAATGCGCGAAGTTCGACATCTCGCAAAGGCGCACCAACTCGGCGTCGCGTTCCTCGAAGAGACCGTCGGCATGGGCCTCGCAATACGCCCCGGTGTGCAATTCAATCACTTCCGCGCCAATCCGGTTCGCCGCCTCGATCTGGCGCATTTCTGCCGCGATGAAAATCGAGACCCGGCACCCGGCATCACGCAAAGGTGCGATAAAATGCGCCAGACGGTTCTCGTCCCTCGCGACTTCCAGCCCACCCTCGGTGGTGCGCTCTTCCCGCTTTTCCGGAACAATACACACAGCATGCGGCTTGTGACGCAATGCTATTTTTTGCATCTCGTCCGTCGCTGCCATCTCGAAATTCAAGGGCACTGACAAAACGTCCATCAGACCATCAATGTCGGCATCCGAGATATGCCGGCGGTCTTCGCGCAAATGCGCGGTGATCCCGTCTGCTCCGGCTTCCTCGGCAATCTTGGCCGCGCGCAACGGGTCAGGATACGCCCCTCCGCGCGCGTTGCGCACAGTAGCCACGTGATCGATGTTTACGCCCAATCTGAGGGGGATTAGCTCTGCCATGTTGGCCTCCTTGCCCTTGTCTGGGCAGAGACTAGTAGCGCGCGCCGACTTAACAAGCGCAAAGGGGCGGGAAACCCGCCCCAAAAGGAATTAGTGAACGTTCACCGGGGCGAAATCGTTCTGACGCGCCAAAGCAAATGCCATCGAACGGTCTTTGACCAAAGCAAGACGCGCGCCATCAGCCGAATGGACGGCATAGATATGCTCACTGCCCATGGCTTGATCCTGCACATCTTCCGGCAGGTCCGCGACCGCCACCTGACGAACGTAGACAATCTTATCAGCGTCCAGCTTTTTGAAATCAAATTGCGTATTCATACCATCTGCTCCTCTCAAGTCTTATTTATGCGGATTGTCTGCACCACCTGATCCGGCACGGCGCGCGCCATATCGATATGCAGCAAGCCGTTTTCCATCGACGCGCCCGCAACATCGACTCCATCAGCTAACAAAAATGTCCGCTGAAACTGCCGCGCCGCGATCCCACGATGCAAAAACACCCGATCCGCACCGTCATCTGCCTGCTTTCCCCGCACAACAAGCTGCCGGTTCTCTACTGTGATCGACAAGTCGTCCTCACCAAATCCGGCCACTGCCAGCGTGATGCGGAACCCGTTGTCACGCACCTGCTCTATATTATACGGGGGGTAGCCGTTTTCGGATTTCGCTGTGCGTTCCACCAGCCGTTCAAGCTGGTCAAAGCCCAGAAGATAGGGGTGCGTCCCCAAGGTTAGTTTTGTCATGCGACGTCCTTATAAAGCGACGGTGCGGTGTCCGGCCCCTATCGGCGACCGGTTGAGTTAGAAATATGGGGACGCAATGCGGCGTTAACAAGGCCAGTTCGCGCTTTGAAATTAAGGGCGTTCACGTTATCTAAAGGTCTGACACACAACCCTCGGCCAAATAACATGACGCAAGCTCCGCCACACAAGATGGACCACGAAGAGGTTCTGCGCTTCAAGCTTGAAACGTGGCGGCGCGAGCATCGCGACCTCGACGAGGCAATCCGTGCGCTGGACGATCGTGGAACAGGCGATCCTTTGACCGCAAAACGCCTGAAAAAGCAGAAACTTTTGCTCAAAGACCGCATTGCTCAGCTTGAAGACGAATTGACGCCCGATATCATTGCCTGAAACGTTGCGACCCTTGAGCTCCATCGCTAGGGTCCGCTCGAAACCACGGGGGATCAGCGCTTGACCGTAAAAGTTGGCATCATCATGGGCAGTCAATCCGACTGGCCGACCATGAAACCCGCATGCGAAATTCTCGACACGCTTGGCGTTGCATACGAGACTAAGATCGTCTCTGCGCACCGCACCCCGGATCGCCTCTGGGACTACGGCAAAACTGCCGCTGATCGCGGTCTGCAAGTGATTATCGCTGGTGCAGGTGGTGCCGCCCACCTTCCCGGCATGATGGCCTCCAAGACCCGCATCCCCGTGATTGGCGTTCCCGTCGAAACCCGCGCCCTGAACGGCCTCGACAGTCTCTATTCGATCCTGCAAATGCCGCGCGGTTTTCCCGTAGCCACAATGGCAATCGGCGGCGGTATGAACGCGGGCCTGATGGCCGCCCAGATGCTTGCCACAACCGATGCCACCCTCGCCGCCCGTATCGACGCTTGGCGAGACGCCCTCACAGCCTCGATCCCGCAAGAGCCCCGCGATGACTAAGCCGCTAAATCCCGGACAAACCATCGGGATCCTCGGCGGAGGCCAGCTTGGTCGAATGCTGTCGATGGCCGCCGCCCGCCTGGGCCTCAAAGTCCACATCTATGAGCCCGGAGCGAACCCGCCCGCAGGTGAGACCGCCCACCGGCTCACCACCGCATCATACGACGACGCCGAAGCTCTTGCCGCCTTCGCCGAAAGCGTCGACGTGGTCACTTACGAATTCGAGAACGTCCCCGCCGCCGCCCTCGACCTGATCGAAGCGCGCGTGCCGATCCGCCCCAACCGCCAGACGCTTGCCACCAGTCAGGACCGCCTGGCCGAAAAGACATTCCTGATCGACATCGGCCTCGCAACGGCTCCCTTCGCCACCGTCAACACCGAGGCCGACCTGGCGCAGGCATTGGCTCAAATCGGCATGCCCTCAATCCTGAAAACCCGACGCCTTGGTTATGACGGCAAAGGGCAGGCGCGCATCAATGACCGCCACGACGCCCCCGCAGCGCTTGCCGCGATGAACGGGGCCGATGCGATTCTTGAAGGTTTCGTCAATTTCGACCGCGAAATCAGCGTCATTGCCGCGCGTGGCCTCGACGACACCATCGCCTGCTTTGAACCGGGCGAAAACGTCCACAAGGACGGCATCCTCGATACCACGCGGGTCCCCGCTGACATCTCCGCCGCGACCCGCGAACGCGCCTTCGGCATCGCAGGCACAATCCTGACCGCGCTCGACTATATCGGGGTGATCGGCGTCGAGATGTTCGTGTCCAGCGATAACCTCATCATCAACGAATTCGCCCCGCGCGTGCACAATTCAGGCCATTGGACCGAAGCCGGCGCGGTCATCGACCAGTTTGAACAACACATCCGTGCCGTCGCAGGCTGGCCGCTTGTAGATCCCTTGCGTCACTCGGACGTTGAAATGACCAACCTCATTGGCGACGACATCAATCAAACGCATGACATCGCATGCGAAACCGGCGCGCGGCTCCACCTGTACGGCAAAGCCGAAGCGCGTCCGGGCCGCAAGATGGGCCACGTCACCCGCATTCTTGGCCCCGTAACCGACCGCAACTGACATGCGCCGCATCCGCCTCGCCACCCGCGGTCTGATCTTCAAAGACGACAAACTTCTTCTCGTCAACGCATGGCCCGACGGCAAAAGCGACCTTATGTGCGCCCCCGGCGGAGGGGCCGAGCTTCACCAATCCCTTCCAGAAAACCTCGCGCGCGAAGTCCTTGAGGAAACCGGCCTGACCGTAGCCGTTGGCGCGTGTGTCCTGATCAACGAGTTCCACGATCCCGACGGCGACTTTCATCAGGTCGATATCTACTTTCGCTGCACGGTTGTCGCGGGCGAAACCTCAGAAGATTGGAAAGACCCCGAAGGCGTCGTCACCGACCGCCGCTGGGTCACGCGCGCGGAATTGGCCACCTTGCGCGTCAAACCCGATAGCTTGGCTGACGTCGCATGGGATCACGATGAACGCGCCGCCTATGACCTCTTGGAACCCATCCTGCGCTGACCGCCCAGCACGCCCAAAGCGACGCCGCCAAGCACCACGGCGCTGGCCATGATCAACCGCCCGCTGGCCACCTCGCCCAAGATCAAAACGCCGCCCAAAACCGCGATCACCGGCACCGTAAGCTGAACCAACGCCGCCACCGCCGCGTCCAGCTTCGGCAAAACACTGTACCAAAGCGCATAGCCCAAGCCCGACGTCATCGCGCCGCAGACAATCGCCAGAAATGCGCCTGACACGCTCATGCCATCCTGCACGATTAACAAGGCCACCAAGGCAAAAGGGATCGAACAGATGAAATTCGCCCCCGTTTCGGCCATCGGATCGCTCGCCCCGCGCCCGGCCAGCGAATAAATGCCCCAACTGACTGCGGCGATCCCCATCATCAACGCTGCTCCCAAAGGAGGCGCCCCGAACGCGCCCGGCCACAAAAGCCAGACCAACCCGCCAAACGCCACGGCCGCACCAACCCAGCGCAAAACGGGCGGCCTCTCGCCTTTGAGCAAGGCCCCAGCGAACATCGTCACTTGCACGCCGCCAAACAGGATCAAGGCCCCGACACCCGCGTCCAAAGCCACATAAGCGAACGAAAAGCCCAGCATATAGGCCATGAGTGATCCGGTCCCGACCGCACGCCGCCTCACCAACAATGGCGGCAAACCACCTCGCAATAGAAGCAAAACCCCTAGGCACACCGCCCCTGCCACAACCCGCAATGCCTGAAAGGCAGCCGGTCCGGTCGTGCCATCCAAAAGCGCCCAACGATTGAGGATCGAATTCGACGCAAAGGCGACCATTGTCAAAGCGGTGAGCGCAAGAAGCCTCATCCCTCTTGGCCGCTTTCATCGTCCGCAAAGGCCTTGGCATAAGAATGGGGTATCACTTTGGACAGATCTTCTGCCCCGCGGCCAGCATCCATCATCTGCGCGTACCTGTCGGCGGCAGCGTCGATGGCCGGAACATTCGCACCGACACACGACGCCGCGCGTCTTATCACCGCAAGGTCCTTTAGAATGCCCGCAACAGAAAAGCCGACGGCCTCCATGTCTCCACGGATCATCGGAAGGCGCGTCACAAAGGCAGGCGCGGCCGCAGGGCTCGTCTCCAAAAACCCCAGCATCGTCTCAAACGGCAAGCCCAGCCTTGCGCCCGTTTCCATCGCCTCCGACAGGACTTCCCACATTCCGCCCAGCGCCATGTTGTTGACAATCTTGGCCGATGCGCCCGCTCCAAGCGGTCCTACGTGCACGCATTTTGCCGACAACAGCGCGCCAACCGGTGCAAACCGCTCCACGTCAGCATCGTGGCCCCCAATGAATATGCCGATGGTTCCTGCAACCACCATGTTCGGGCCCCCGGAGATCGGCGCATCTAGGAGGCGCCCCTGCGCCGTTTCGATCGCGCCCACCATCTGTCGCACAATATCAGGCGACACAGTCGAAGTCTCGACCACCAACCGGCTGCCCAAATCCAACGCGGCCAAACTGGCAAGCACCTCGCGCACGGCGGCGTCATCAAACAATGACAGGATCAAAACATCTGAGGTTGCGACAAGGTCTTCAAGACTGCCGGTCACTTGAAAACCATCCGCCTTCGCGCGCGCTGCGTCGACGCCGCTGCGCGTCCATCCGCGGACTTCGACACCTTGTGTTGCCAGCCGCGCGGCCAAGGCCCAGCCCATACGGCCCAACCCGATTATTCCAATCCGCTCCACCATCAGAATGCCTTTCGTTCCTTTTTTGCCAAGACCCGCTTCGAATGAGTCGCCAAAAAACGGCTCTGGTCCTTAGCGAATATCTAAAGCCGCGAACGTCAGCACCGGCGCAATACCGCCGTTACGCCGGCGTCGTGCCGACGTGGGTTTTTAGCCCTTCCAAGCCCCATTTCGCACGGTGTCGATCATCAGTTGTACGTTCTCAGGATCAGCGTCCGGCGTGATCCCGTGGCCAAGGTTAAAGATATGGGGACCCTTTGATAATACCCGACAAATCTCGCCTGTTTCGTCCACCAAAGCTTGTCCACCTGTCACCATATGGCTTGATTTCAGGTTGCCCTGTACACAGCCATCAACCTGCACGTGCTCCGCCGCCCAGGCAGCATCAACCGAGTTGTCCAAAGCCACACAATCGGCCCCCGTAGCCTTTGAAAACCCAATATATTTTTCGCCAGCCTCGCGCGGGAAGACAATCACAGGAATACCCGGATGCCGCACTTTCATTTCCGCTATGATCCGCCTCGTGGGTTCCAGCGCAAACTCTTGAAAATCTTCCCCTTTCAGCGATCCAGCCCAGCTATCAAACAACTTTACGACTTCCGCCCCGGCCTCGATCTGCGCCGAGAGATATTCAATCGTTGCTTCCTCGATCCGACCCATAAGCGCTCTAAAAAGCGGGCGATTTCCGGCCTTTAAAGCATGCGCAGGCCCCTGATCAGGCGTGCCACGGCCCGCGATCATATATGTCGCAACCGTCCAGGGCGCGCCCGCAAAGCCGATCAACGTCGTCTCTTTTGGCAACTCACGCGCCAATGTGCGAACCGTGCCATAGACCGGTGCAAGGAGATCATGGATCGCATCGCCGGGCTTCAACGCATCAAATCCAGCCTGATCCGTGATCGTCGACAGCCGCGGTCCCTCGCCAGTGACAAACCAAAGGTCCGCGCCCAGCGCTTGAGGGATCAACAGAATATCGGCGAAAAGAATAGCCGCATCAAAGCCATAGCGTCTGATTGGCTGAAGCGTGACCTCGGCTGCAAGGTCGGAATTATAGCACAAAGACAGAAAGTCCCCGGCCTCGGCGCGCGTCGCGCGATATTCCGGCAGATACCGTCCAGCTTGCCGCATCATCCAGATCGGAGGGGTGTCCAACGTCTCGCCAGCCAGCGCGCGCAGAATCAACTTTTCTTTTGCCATGTCAGAATACCTTCATTGATCGACGAAAGAGGTCCCAGTCAGAGGTACGATTGTCAACACAATCAGTTGTCAGTATTTTCCGAGGCCCTTAGACATTCACTCATGAGAAAAATGCCCGATATCGAAAATCCGTTCCGCATCGGCACCCGAGGGTCTCCTCTGGCGCTTGCGCAAGCCCACGAAACCCGCGACCGCCTTTGCGCCGCATTCGATCTGCCATCCGAGGCCATCGAGATCGTTGTGATCAAAACGACCGGCGATGCGATCCTTGACCGACCATTGAAGGAGATCGGCGGAAAGGGCTTGTTTACGCGGGAAATCGAGGACGACCTGCTTGCAGGCAGGATCGACATCGCCGTCCATTCCATGAAGGATATGCCCGTTGATCAACCGGGCGGTCTGACACTCGATTGCTACTTGCCTCGCGAAGACGTCCGCGACGCGTTCATCGCACCCGCAGGCGGCACGCTTTCTGGCCTCGCCCCCGGCACCAAGGTCGGCACGTCATCGCTCCGCCGCAAAGCGCAACTTCTGAACCGACGCCCCGACCTTGAGATCGTCGAGTTTCGCGGTAACGTTCAGACAAGGTTGAAGAAACTTGAAGCTGGCGTGGCCCATTGTACCTTCCTTGCGATGGCTGGTCTGAACCGTCTCGGCATGTCTGAAGTCCCCGCAACAGCCATAGATATCAGCGAAATGTTGCCCGCCGTGGCACAAGGCGCTATCGGGATCGAACGCCGTGGCGACGACGCCCGCGCGACCGAAATACTTGCGGCATTACACCATTTGGAAACCGGGCAGCGCCTTGCTGCAGAGCGCGCTTACCTCGCCGCACTCGATGGATCCTGTGAAACACCGATCGCGGGCCTTGCTACGCTCGACGGAGGCACACTTACCCTGCGTGGTGAGATCCTGCGTTCCGATGGCTCAGAAGCGCTAAGCGACAGCCGCACCGGCCCAATCGAAGACGGCGTCGCAATCGGTCGTGAACTTGCGGAAAGCCTTTTGGCGCGCGCAGGCGATGGCTTTTTTGACTGGAAAACCGCGTCCTGAAGGGACGCGTCGTCAGCGCCCGATTAAAGCAACCGGCGCATGTTCAGCACGTTCGTAATCCAACGGCGCACGATCCGCCGCGATTGTCTCGCGCTTGAACTCGTAGACCATCTCGCCCGCGTCCTCCTCTGACGCCACGATCAGGCACTGCGACATATGCCGCGCACCGTCGTAGACATCGACAAGCCCGCGCAATTGCGGCCCCTCGTCGGCATCAATCGCGAATCCTTCATCCCAGTAGCGTAAAATGGTAAACGTCTGGTCGCCGACCTGAACCCGCAGACGGCTTTTCTTAGCTCGGCTGCGTTTACGCGCAGCTTCAAGCCCCTGACGCACCTCTTTTGGCAGATACTCTGACATAGCATCATTCCCCCCAAGCCAGATCATGGAGCGATTCGCTCCAACGTCAAAGAGAACACTGATTTCACGATGGAAAAGTGAAACAATACCGGGGAGATCACATGATTTCGTCGGCGGCTGTTTTCGGCTCCCGCATTTCCGCACAGCCACTCTGTTTTTGCGGATATGGTTTTTAGTCACCCTCGCCCCATATGAGACGCCAAAGGAGATCACGCATGGGTCAGCTTGTTAACGGCGTCTGGCACGACGTCTGGTACGATACGAAAGCCTCGGGCGGAAAATTCGTTCGCTCAAAGGCGAAATTCCGCAACTGGGTCACTGCCGATGGCGCCCCCGGCCCCTCCGGCAACGGCGGCTTCAAGGCCGAGGCGGACCGCTACCACCTCTATGTTTCGCTTGCATGCCCCTGGGCGCACCGAACCCTGATGTTCCGCAAACTCAAGGGACTTGAAGACATCATCACCGTCTCTGTGGTGCATCCCGATATGCTTTCGAACGGCTGGACATTTGATGCGACATTCCCAGGCGCGACTGGCGACACGCTGTTTGGCCTGCCCTTCGCGCGCGACATCTATATCAAGGCCGATCCCGGTATCTCAGGGCGTGTCACGGTGCCAATCCTGTGGGACAAAAAGAACGCGACCATCGTCTCGAACGAAAGCTCCGAAATCATTCGTATGTTCAACTCGGCTTTCGAAGCGCTGACAGGCAATAAAGACGATTTTTGGCCCGCCCACATGCGCGACGAGATCGAAACTTTGAACGCGCGAATTTACGACACGTTTAACAATGGCGTGTATAAGTGCGGCTTCGCCATGTCACAGCACGCTTACAACGATGCTGTCACCAAATTGTTTGAAACACTCGATTGGCTTGAAGATCATTTATCAACAAACCGATATCTTATGGGCGACCAGATCACAGAGGCAGATTGGCGGCTTGTGCCGACCTTGTTCCGCTTCGATCTGGTCTATCACTTGCACTTCAAGTGCAATCGCAATCGGATTGTCGATTTCCCGAACCTTTGGGCCTACACGCGCGAACTCTATCAATGGACCGCACCGAACGGCAGTCTGATCGCGGACACGGTCAACTTCGACCACATCGTGCGCCACTATCACTTTAGCCACGAAACCATCAATCCGCACCGGATCATTCCGATCAATCCGGTCATCGATTGGGACGCCCCGCACGGTCGCGAAAAGGCAAGCGCCGCTTAGCTTGCACCGCCGTGATACCCGACAATCGCAGCGGCGTTCGGAATGTGATTGAAAATCGAGCCGCCAGAAAAAAGGTGCTTTTGGAAACAAGCATAACGCGGGCACGAGGCCAACGATCGCTGGCACAGTCTGCAATCGCGATTGCGCTGCCATTCTCAAGACCAAGATCAAGCAAAATCACATCGATACTGCGTATCAGCCTGTAGTTCACCGCGTCCGCCTGACTGTGGACGACAGCCCAAGTCGTTTCAGCGCGCTCCAGATGACGCGACCAAATGCGCGCCAGACCCGGACTATTTGCATCAATCAATACCACCATTCCCGCTCCGGCGGCGGGGAACCGCTGCGGATGTCTACCCCGCGGGCATATTTGACTGTGAATACTGCACAAGCAGTTAATTTGAGTGAATTTTTTGTTAACCTTTAGCGACGTCTTGCCGATCTCCGGCTTGCTCCGCGACGTGTCGATGCTAGGGTTCGCACAACATTTCCAACGGATCACGGTCGTCATGAAACATCTCCTCTCCGCCCTCGCAGTCGCTTTGGTATTGCCCGCATCAGCCGCGTTTGCATGCGGCGGCTCGTTTCAAAGTTTCGTTGCAGATTTGAAATCCGAGGCGCGCAACAAGGGTGCTTCGGCCGCTGCCACAGATCGCTTTTTTGCCAATGTTGCAAAGGACGACGCGGTCCTGCGGGCGGATAGGTCCCAAGGGATTTTCACTCGGCCTTTCCTCGATTTCTCGAACCGGTTGATCTCGAATAACCGTTTCCAAAGCGGGCTGAGCAACGGCCAGAAATGGGACGCCGTGTTTGATCGGATCGACCGTGACTATGGCGTCTCGCGCGGCGTTCTGCTGGCATTCTGGGCCTTCGAGACCGACTTCGGCGCTGTTCAAGGTGACTTCAATACGGTTAACGCGCTGGTCACACTTGCGCATGATTGCCGCCGTCCCGAACTTTTTCGCCCACAGGTATTTGCCGCCTTGGAGCTCTACGAACGCGGCGATCTCGATCCGTCCCGCACGACCGGTGCCTGGGCCGGAGAGATCGGGATGGTGCAAATGTTGCCCAGAGACATCATCGAAAATGGGGTCGATGGAGACGGAGACGGCCACGTCACACTCAAGACCTCGCCCGCCGATGCTTTGACGTCTGGCGGCAAAATGCTGAGCTCGCTTGGTTGGCGCGCTGGCGAGCCATGGCTTCAGGAAGTGACCATGCCGCGTGACTTCAATTGGTTCGCAACCGGGCTGGATAAAAAACGCGCCGCGCGCGACTGGGCGCGCGCCGGGGTCGCCCCGAAAAGTGGCCAGCTCGCGGCCCCAAATCTACCCGCATCCATCGTTTTACCGCAGGGCCACCGCGGCCCCGCGTTTCTGGCATACCCAAATTTCGATGTGTTTTTCGAGTGGAACCAAAGCTTTGTCTACGTCACCACAGCTGCGTATTTCGCAACTCGTCTTGAAGGCGCCCCTCGCCTTACGGCCGGAGACCCGGCGCCCGGCCTTGGTCGCGACGCGATGAAGTCCCTGCAGAGAAAGCTACAGTCACGTGGCTATGGCGTTGGTGGGATCGACGGTATTTTGGGCGCAAACACCCGCGCAGCGGTTCAAGCCGAGCAAAAACGGCTCGGGTTGCCGGCTGACGCATGGCCAACACAGGCGCTACTAAATGCGCTCTAACAAATCTGAATGACGCCACGGTCACCGGGCTTACACCCCAAACCGTTGCTGACTGACCCGACATTCATAATCGCTGCTAAAGCAATCACAATCAAACCGGCCAGGAGAAAATCTTTCATGAAAACCCCCACTCTTTACCACCGAGGGGAAGGTGAGCGGTAAGTGCCGGTCATTTCAAGGAAATCCGCCCCTAATCGGCGGCAACACTGATGTTCCGAACTGGAAACCTTACGCCCTCGGCCGTGATGAGGATTGCGCGTGTGCCGTCTTTTACGAAAACATCGCAGCGCCCGGAGCCGTTGTCGAAATTGATGCAAACCTGGCTGTTGTCACCCAAGACGTATGTTCCCTCCCAGACTGGACCGTCATCTGTATAAGTATACCTGTACCGTCCACTATTCAGAAAAGTAGATTTGGAACCATCAAAAAATTCAATGACTTGCCCCGCCAACAAGCCGGTCAGTTCCCTCTGTTCAAGCCGAGTATCACTGTCACGAAGGCCGCCCAAGGCCGACGCCAGACCGGCCAGGATAGTGAAGACAAAAATCACCACAATTCTCATGGTCCAAAACTGCGTTACTAACAGAGCTGTGACCAATCACGATTGCGTTGCCTATTCGGCCGCCAACGGAATATCCCGTCTCCCAATCTCTGCAATCTCAGCCGTTACGATCTCCATCAGACCCGCAAAACTTTGGAAATTTCCGTTTGGCCGAATGGCCTGCTCGTTCATGTAAAGCGCGCGATCAATCTCGATCTGGACGGCGTGTTGCCCTCGCGAAGGGCGCCCATAGTGCTGCGTCACGAAGGCGCCGGCAAATGGCGCGTTACGTGCAACTCGCAGACCAGTCGCCGCAAAAGCTGCCTCGATGCGGTCAACAATCTGGCTTCCAGCGGCCGCGCCGAACCGGTCGCCCAGAACGATATCGGGCCGCGTCCCACGCGGATGCGACAGGCTTTCGATAGCTTCATGAGGCATCGAATGGCAGTCGATCAGAACCGCCTCGCCAAACAGAGCATGACTTTCGTCGAGCAAGACCTGAATCGCGTCGTGCCAGGGCTTCCAAACATCTCGGATACGGGTATCGGCTTCCCGTCTAGTAAGCTTCCCACGATAAATCGCGCGCCCGTTTGCAACAACACGCGGCACCACACCGAGCCCCGAGGCTACGCGTGGATTATGCGTCTGGCGCGTCAGACCTTCGATCAACGCAGGGTCCAGTTCATCGAACGACCTGTTCACATCGATCCAAGCCCGCGGATAAGTCGCCGTTAGAAGAGGCGCGCCATGTTTCGGCGCAAGATCAAAGAGTTGGTCTACAAACGCGTCCTCGGATGATCTTAGCGTGCGTTCATCCAAGACCGAGCGGCGCACAAAGCTCCACGGATACACGCGCCCTGAATGGGGCGAGGCGAAGACAACGCTTGTTGTCCGGACATCCGGCATCCTCAGTCTATAGGGTTTCACGCGTTCTGCTCCTTGCTCAAAATGATTATAGAGCAATTCTTCTGTATGCCAAAAGCCCTTGAAGTGATGAGGCGAACCTACTATAGCCAGCCCGACCAGCGCGGGGCTTGCCCCGCGTATTGTTCTTTTGAACAGGGTGGAAAAGTTTGAAGACAGGGCGATTAGCTCAGCGGTAGAGCACTTCGTTGACATCGAAGGGGTCACTGGTTCGATCCCAGTATCGCCCACCATGAACCGTCATATTCCTTCGGGAAATATGGCAGAAACGAAACCTAAGGCGCTCTTCACGCGCCGCGACAAAGGGAGAAGGACTATGAAAGTTCGCAACTCGCTCCGCTCGCTGAAGAACCGGCACCGTGATTGCCGCGTCGTGCGCCGCAAGGGCCGCGTCTATGTGATCAACAAGACGCAGCGTCGGTTCAAAGCACGTCAGGGCTGATTCGCTCTGACGGCGACAGAATTTAGAAAAGGCCGCTTCGCAAGAATGCGGTCTTTTTTGTGTGTAGTATTGTGATTCACCGCGAATAATTTGATCAAATTGCGCTTCGACCGCTTGCCGCACCGCACTCCTAGTGACATGTCTCAGCCGACAAAGCGAAGGACGCCCCATGATTGAAAAGCGCCAATTTTATATCAACGGCTCGTGGGTCGACCCCATTGCCGGCAAAGCCTGTGACGTTATTGATCCGTCGACTGAAGAAGCGGTCGCAACCATTTCGCTCGGTGGTCAAGCCGATACAGATGCCGCGGTTGCGGCTGCTAAAGCGGCTCTGCCCGCGTGGCGGGCGCTTTCTGTGGCTGATAGGATCGCTTACGTTCGAAACATTCTTGAGGTTTATACCGAACGCCAACACGACATGGCGAAAGCCATGAGCCTTGAAATGGGCGCACCGATCGACTTTTCCCTCGAAGAACAAGTCAGCTCCGGCGATTCGCACATCCGTGGCTTCCTCAAAGCTGTCCAGGGCTTCGAATGGGAGCATCGCCTGAATGGCAAGGCCGGAACCCGGATCATTAAGGACCCGATCGGCGTGGTCGGCATGATAACACCGTGGAACTGGCCAATGAACCAGGTAACCCTGAAGGCAATTCCCGCGCTGATAACCGGCTGTACGATGGTGCTGAAGCCGTCCGAGATAGCGCCCCTATCATCTCTCCTATTTGCCGAAATCGTTGACGCTGCTGGTGTTCCGGCAGGCGTGTTCAATCTGGTAAACGGCGACGGCGTTGGCGTCGGCTCGCAGCTTTCCGTGCATCCTGACGTCGATATGATTTCCTTCACCGGGTCCACGCGTGCAGGGATCGCTATCTCGAAAGCTGCCGCAGAAACTTTGAAACGCGTGTCATTGGAACTTGGCGGCAAAGGGGCGAACATCGTCTTTGCTGACGCCGATGATGACGCGGTGCAACGTGGCGCGCGTCATTGCTTTGAGAACACCGGACAGTCGTGTAACGCGCCCACCCGCATGTTGGTTGAACGGTCGCGGTACGAGCGCGCGGTCGAAGAAGCCGCTGAAATTGCGCGCAACACCCACGTCGCAAAGGCTGCTGAGAAAGGCGCGCACATTGGTCCGCTTGTCAGCGAGTTGCAGTTCAACAAAGTACAATCTTTGATCCAGTCCGGCCTCGATGAAGGCGCGCGTCTCGCAGCAGGCGGTGTCGGACGACCTGATGGCCTCAACCGTGGATACTTTGTCTGTCCAACCGTTTTCGCCGATGTGACCCCGGATATGACGATTATGCGCGAAGAAATTTTCGGGCCCGTTTTGTCAATCATGCCGTTTGATACGGCCGACGAAGCGCTCGCGATTGCCAACGACACGGTCTACGGCCTGACGAACTATGTGCAGTCAAGCGACCCGGAGAAACTCAAGCGCTTTGCCCGAGAGCTTCATTCCGGGATGGTGCAGATGAATGGTCAAAGCCGCGGCCAAGGCGCTCCCTTTGGCGGCGTCGGTCATTCCGGCAACGGACGTGAAGGCGGTGTTTGGGGTCTTGAGGAATTCGTCGAGATCAAATCTGTCGGCGGCTGGCCAGACTGATACCCTAACGCTTCAACATGGCGGCCTGTCGCGCGACCTCATCATCGAGTTCGTGCGTCCCATGGCGGGCAGAGTTCAAGGCATCGTCCTCGCTTTGTCCGTCCACGGCGCCTGCCGCAACCCGCGAAAGGCTGTAGGTCGGCACACGGACGATGCCTCTCAGCAGGTTCCGCGTAAGCGTCAAAACAGCAAGATACAGAGTGTGCGCGCCAAGAACCCCGGCGCCCTGGACCGTTGCACCCGAAGCAATCATTTCGCACGCAGATACATCCGACGACATATAGCTGCGACAGATCATCGGCCGTGCGTCATAGGCGCGGCAAAGCCGCGTTTCAGGATCAAGCGAAGGACAAGCCTTCGCATTCCAAGCCCGACCATCCGGTGCACCGGCCACGGGGACCAAAGCCTGATGCAGGCGACGGGCTTCAGCCTGGGTGATCGTACCACCGTCATCGCCACTTAGGATGCAGCAGAAAGCGCACCCAGGCGCACAGGCCGCTTTTGCCGCAGGACCGTTCGGATCGGCAAGCTGCGGTGCGATTGCGGTGCGCCCGATCGCTTCGGCGGCGTCCCCATCTCTGAGCCGGCGAAGGGCTGCATTCAAAGGCATCTCATACTGTATCGCCGTGTCGATCCACGCCACCAACGCACCGCGCGCAGGATCGCGCAACGCCGGCGGTACACCTTTTGTGGAGGCTTTTGCTACCCTTGCCCGCAAATCAGTCAATGTCTTAAAGCTTTTCATAAGCGTTGCCTCCGACGCTAGACGGACTCTCATGTGCAAAAACGATCAAACTCTGCACGCATACGCAACTATCTACCGAATTCATGAGCATTATATCTTTGGGGAAACCAGACTTTTGCGATCTACGATGTTATCCCAGATCAAAGGACTGCACCACGTCACATCGCTCGCATCTTCAGCTTCGAAAAATAGCGCGCTTTGGTGTTCCCGGCGGGACCGAACCCAATACGATCGATATCGAAATCCTTCCTTTGGCGGTTTCAGCAGGTCAAGGCGCAGGCTCGGGACATCATATCGCCTGCGCCGTTGAAAACCGCGCGCGGCAATTAGAGGCCCGCGAGGCGCTTATGGAACCGGGATATCAGGTAACGCCCGTGATCGACCGTAACGACTTCTGGGCGATCTACTTTCCGACCCCCAACGGTGTTCTGTTTGAGATCGCAACCAACGCGCCCAGTTTCGACGTCGACGAAGACACCGCGCATCTTGGCGACTCGCTGACGCTGCCAGCCCGGCACAGGCACTTGCGCGAAAAGTTCGAGCACCAGCTTGAACCGCCTGAAGACTGATGCTTTGGACGCTAAAACCCTAACCAAGGTCCTTAAAAAATCACCCCTAGAACGGCGTCTTCACTTTGAATGTCATCCCAATGCCCCCGTCGGGGTGACGTAAACGCAGGCTTTCGCTGTGCAACATCATACGCGAAAACTTCCGTGCGGGTCCTTCCGCATAGAACGGGTCCCCAAGAATGGGATGCCCAATTGCCAGCATATGGACTCGAAGTTGATGCGACCGGCCGGTCTGTGGGAACAAGCGGATCCGCGTCTCACTTTCATTGCTGCGCTGCACGCGCCACTCGGTTAAGGCAGCTTTGCCGTTCTCATGGTCAACCATCTGGCGCGGCCGGTTTGGCCAATCAACGATCAGCGGCAAGTCAATTATTCCGGTTTTTTCCGCCACCTGCCCCTGCACCCGCGCAACATACATCTTTTTGATGAAGCGCTTTTCGAACTGAAGCCCAAGATGTCGTTGCGCGTGCCGGGTGAGCGCGAAGACCATCACCCCGGAGGTATCGCGATCCAACCGATGCACCAAAAGAGCCTCCGGAAAGGCCGCCTGAACGCGCGACAGCAAACATTCGGCTAGATGCGCGCCTTTTCCCGGGACAGAGAGCAAGCCATCAGGCTTACCGACGATCAATATTTCGTGGTCCATATGGATCACATCAAGCGGTACATCGGGGGGAGTGTATTCAGAATTCAAAACTGCGGCACGCTTTCTGAAATTTCATAGTAATCGCTTTTTTCGGCAGCAAAGATGTGCTTCTCCAGCTTGAAAGGCGTCGCGTCATCAACTGCGCCCAAGGCAAACGCGATCGCAGCTTCATCACACGCTTTCCAGAACAAAACGAGCCGCACGTCCCGCAAAATCCACGTTTTCCGCTTTTTGTGGCCGCATACCAGCGCACCGGACCGGCAATCGCGCTTCCAGCCAAATCGACTTGTGCCGAAGACCAGACATGTCCCGATTGCCGACGACACTGCCAACAATGGCACGTTGATACGGCGCGCGGCGCGGCCGCGCCACCTCAAATGCTACGGACCCGCGAAGGCACGACCCATTCATGAAACACTCATCTGTTGACCCCAAACCCCAAGTAGCACGCCGTAGATCACAAAAAGAACCGCCATCCCGCGCCGAAAATACCCATTGAACACCGCACCCAAGGCCGCGCGCCCAAGCGCAACGCCAATAGCTGTATATCCCGAATAGCTTGCGGTCGTAATGACCAAGGCGGTTGGAAATATCCAATACATTAATGTGCCAGTGGGAACACCGGGTTCAACAAACTGCGAAAAGGCAGCAACATAGCCCGAAATGGATTTCGCATTTATCGTTGCGATCATGAAGGCATTGCCAAAAATTGATCCCGCAGAGGTATTCGCGAGTTTCGGCGGCGTTGTCGCATTGCGCCACGTGCGAATACCCAACCAGACCAAAACCAACGCACCCGCCATCCGCACGACCCAGAACACATCAGGCGACGCCGCGATAAGAGCCGTCACACCGATGGCCGAAAGGCTCAAAAACAGCGAAGCCTGCGTCAGGATTGCCAGCACACCCCACAGCGCTTTTCGGAATCCGAATGTCATGCCATTTTGAATACAATTCACGGCATTCGGACCCGGTGTTGTCACGAAAACCACCCAAAAGCTGGCGAAAACCAGCCAGCCGCCAAAGCTCATCGCGCGAACGTTGCATTAAGGATCAACTTCAGGGCCGCCGCGTCGGCTTCGGTGAAGGCGTTAGGCAGATTGCTATCAATGTCAAAGACCGCAATCAACGCGCCTGACCGATTGAGAACCGGCAGCACCAACTCAGATCTGGTCGTACTAGCGCATGCGATATGCCCTGGAAACGTATCCACATCCGCAACAATCTGCGCCTTCAAAGTACGCGCGGCTGCACCGCAAACTCCCCTGCCAAAGGGAATTTCGAGGCATCCGTGACCGCCTTGATAAGGGCCGATCTTAAGAAGTTCCGGCGCAACGACGCGATAAAAACCAGTCCAATCAAATCGCGCATCCGCGTGGTGAACCTCGCACGCCAAAGTCGCCATAAGCGCAATAACGTCGGTCTCACCTGCACTTAGTGCAGCAATCCGCTGGGTTAACTCTTCGTATCCCATTTTCGGGCTTTCTTTGGGGTGACCTGAGGGGACAGCGTCGGTCATTTAGAATACGCCTCAAATTGTCTGAAGCCTACTTACAGAATGGTAACCCATTGCGTCTAGGACATAGGGAACCCCTCCTGGCGAGGAAGGAACCAATGGAAATGACGAGGACAGTTTAGACTGGAATACTTAGGATCACCGTGAATGAACATCGCAGTGATACTGCTGTCGCGGTGCGGATCAAAGATATGATGAAGGACTTGACCACGCGTGCAACGGGGCGCGTCGTTGTCGACCTCTCGGCGGTCAATTCTGTTGATTCCAGCGGTCTTGGCGCTGGTGTTGGTAGCATATCAGCTTGGTCGGGGTCGTCGCATGGATTTGGTCGGGCTTAGTCCGTGGGTCGATAAGGTCTTTCGAATGACCCGTATGGATTCAGTCTCTCGGATTTACAAAACTCTCCAAGAGACGCCGCAGGAAACCTGCCGATGCCCCGTGATGCTGCAATGAACCACGTCCGGGCCGACCCACCTTCGACGGCCGCGGGTGGTGTTTTGGCCCGAACGCCATTTCGCGCAAGGTTCGAGAACGGCCGGCTTGGAATTGAGATCGCAATGTCGTTGCTCGACCCGCTTGGCCTTTCGGATGTGGCAACGAGTTCTGGCAAGATCGCTCTGCAGGAAGCGCTAAACAACGTGGTTGAACACGCCTCCCCTGACGGCGCGCCGGGGGATGCAAAGCTTGTGGTGCGCCACGGCCGCGCAGAGCTTTCGGTGGAAATTCGCAACAGCGCGAAGCCAATGCCCAACGGACATGCACTGCTCGGGCAGCACCCAACCGACCTCCAACCAAACAATGATCTACCAAAAGGCGGATTTGGGTGGTTCCATATTAGAGAACCTGCAAAAGACTTCGTCTATGATCGCAAAAACGGAGACCGCTTTCTGATTTTCCGAATGGCAATAGGCGCGCCACCGCCAAGCTTCTACCATCTTTCAAAACACTCGATTGGAAGCGCCTTTTAATTAATGCCCGACACTCAATGGCACCGATTTCTCGCCACATTTTGACCTCATTGATGCCGCAAGAGCAAGTCATGCAAATAAAGTAGCCTAAAAAGCTTCCCTCGGCGCCGCAGTATCACAGCCCCCACCCAGTGTGTGGCGTCGAGGAGTTTTGGGCGACTTGCCAACACACCAATAAGCCGAATTGCCTTCACTGAGTGTCCCGTTAGAGTGCCTCAAAATCCAACAGGCGGGGCAGAATGCGAAATTTCCACAAACCCGGGCGCTCGGCCGTCTATGCCACAAACGCAATGGTCGCGACGTCTCACCCGCTTGCCGCCACTGAAGCACTTACGATCTTACGTGAGGGTGGAAATGCAGCCGATGCCGCCATCGCGGGCGCTGTTTTGCTCGGCGGCTGCGAGCCGCACATGACCGGGCTCGGCGGCGATTGTTTTGCTCTTATCAAACCAGCCGGCAACGAAGATATTATAGCGGTGAATGGCTCGGGTCGCGCGCCCAAAGACACTTCTTCTGATCAACTGCGCTCGCAGGGACTGTCTGAGATCGCCGCTGGCCACCCGGCCTCGATCACAGTGCCGGGTGCAGTTGATGCATTCTGTAAGATCTCCGAAACGCATGGCCGCCTCGGGCTAGACCGCATTCTCGCTCCCGCGATCCATTACTTCGAGGACGGCATTCCGGTCGCGCCGCGAGTTGCTTTCGACATCGCGTCACTTGCGGGCAATCTCGCGGCGAGCGGCAAGAAGCACTATTTGACTGCAGATCGACCGTTCGCTTTGGGCGAGCGTCTGGCACTGCCGGGACAAGCCGAAGTGCTGCGCCGGATTGCTCGGCACGGAAGAGACGCCTTCTATGACGGCGAGGTCGCAGATGACATGCTCACCTCCCTTAAGGCAATTGGGGCACCCCACAGGATCGACGATTTTGCTTCGACCCAAGCGACATGGGACGCCCCCGTCGTTGGCCACTATCGCGGCACTGATCTGGTTGAAAATCCACCCAACGGGCAAGGTGCCACGGCCATTCTTTTGGCACACATCCTTGCAGAATTCGACATTGCCTCAATGGACCCAGCCGGGACGGAGCGGCTGCATCTTGAAACCGAAGCCACCAAACTTGCCTACAATACGCGCAACCGGTTTCTTGCCGATCCCGACCATATGAACCGTCTAAACCACATGCTTGACCCCGCCACGGCCAAATCGCTCGCAGCACTTATTGATCCATCAAAGGCGATTGCAGATTCGACGCCCATCAGCGAGGCAGTGCATAAAGACACTGTCCTGATCACCGTTGTGGATCGTGACGGCATGGCCGTCAGCTTGATCTACTCTATTTTCGCAAGCTTCGGATCGGGTGTTGCCAGCAACCGGTTCGGCATCTTGCTTCACAACCGAGGCAGCGGCTTTAACCTTATCCCCGGACACCCAAACGAAATTGGACCCGGCAAACGCCCCATGCATACGATCCTGCCCGGTATGACCCGTAAAGATGGGCTTATTGATATGACGTTTGGCGTGATGGGCGGGCAGTATCAGGCAACCGGTCACGCCCATATGGTCTCAAATATCGTCGACTTCGGGATGGACCCGCAGGCCGCGATTGATGCACCGCGCGTATTCCCTGAGACCTACGGATTGCGGATTGAGCGCAACTTGTCGGCGGCAACGCGCCAAGGACTAAGTGAACTTGGGCACAATCTGGTGGAGAAAAACGAACCTATTGGCGGCGCGCAAGCCATCCGGATTGACCACGCATCGGGCACATTGATTGGCGGGTCTGATCCGCGAAAGGATGGGATTGCGATTGGCTATTGATCCGCCGTTGCGCTTAATTTAACTGAAAGTACATAG
>NZ_CALJXO010000210.1:0-7279 GCF_937988555.1 uncultured Boseongicola sp.
AACCTGCACGAATAGGTCAGAGGCCGCGTCACCTATGGCGGCGGACGGTTGGGATGCCTGTTTTAACACGGCGGTATTTGGCTTGTGGATGCGGAGGCGCGCCTTCTGTGCGCTTCCAATAGTCGGTTCCCCCCATTCTGAGCCAGACCGGAGCCGTCATGAGTAAACCCGCCACAAACCCGCCCGCATGCGCCCAATAGGCGACACCGCCGCCTGCCGTCGGAGCGGCAGCGCCCTGCACAAGTTGGATGCCAAACCATGCCCCAAGGACGATCCATGCTGGTATCGGAATGACGCGGATGATGACGACAATGAAGATCAGCACATCGACGCGGGCCTTTGGGTATAGCAATAGATAGCCGCCCATGACGCCGGCGATTGCACCGGATGCGCCAACCATCGGGACCGTGCTTGCAGGGTCAGAAAAGAACTGCGCGCTTGCGGCGGCCAGTCCGCTGGCAAGAAAGAAAAGAAGGTAGCGGACGTGGCCCATCGTATCTTCCAGATTGTCGCCGAAGACGCAGAGAAACAGCATGTTACCCACCAGATGCATGAAGCTGCCGTGCAGAAACATCGAAGTCACAAACGTTTCGGGGGCCGCGATTGCGGGGACTAATCCGTAGTTGAAGAAGAAGTTCGACAGGGCGCGCTCATCGCTGAAAAGCGCGTGGTAACTGGCGAACACCAGAATATTGACGGCAATCAGCGCCCAGGTGACGTAAGGCGTGCGGGAGGACGGGTTGTGATCGCGAAACGGGAACATGGGCAGAACCGACCCCGTTGGCCGTGAAAGGTCAAGTGTCTGATACTTCAGCCAGAAGGGCTGCATTTCCGCCCGACGCGGTGGTATCGACGCACAGGTGCCGCTCGTGGCGCACCTCGAAGCTGCGCGGCGTGGCTGTTATCAGGGGTAAGATTGCGCCGGCACGCTGGGCGAGTGCGGTCGCAAAGGCGCGCGCTTCGGTCTCCGAACCCCAGAAGATCGCGCCACCGATGTGGGTCGCATTGCCAAGCAGGTCAGGGGTCATTTCAGGTGCAATCTTCGCGGTTCCGCCGACGGCCTCGATGGCAAGCCGTTGCTTTTCGGCCAAGTCTTGTCCGGGGCCGAGGCAGAGAAATGGTGGTCGTGGGTGTTCGGTCAGGCGGTTGGTCTCCCCTGTTGGCCCGGGCATGTTGCGCTCTACCTGCGCGCCCGGATCCACGTCTTTGGTGAAGCGTGCCACATAGGACGGGCCGCCCGCCTTAGGGCCGGTTCCCGAAAGGCCTTCACCTCCGAAAGGTTGGGTGCCGACGACGGCCCCGATCTGGTTGCGGTTCACGTAGACGTTGCCGACGCTGACGCTCTCGACAATGTCCTGAACACGCCCATCAATGCGCGTATGAAGGCCGAAGGTCAGACCGTAACCCATTGAATTAATATCGTAAATAACCTTTTCAAGCTGATCAGCGCGGAAGGTCGCGATGTGCAGGACCGGGCCAAAAATTTCGCGCTTTAGAGCCGTGATAGCCGTGACATTTACAAGGGCTGGCGCAAGGAAGGTGCCGCCTTGCGGCGCGGCAATCAGCGGGCGTGCGTTGTGGTCTTTCAGGTGCGCGGAGATCCCGTCATGGGCGGTTTGATCAATAAGGGGGCCGATGTCGGTTGCAAGATCCCACGGATCGCCAACTGTCAGCGCTTTGATTGCGCCGGTGAGCATTTCGCGAAAAGCGGGTGCGATATCGTCCTGAATATAGACGCAGCGCAAGGCGCTGCACCTTTGGCCTGCCGACTGAAACGCCGAGGCGACCACGTCGCGCACGGCCTGTTCCAGAAGCGCGGTAGAATCGATGATCATCGCGTTGATGCCGCCGGTTTCGGCGACCAGTGGTGCGCCGGGCGCAAGAGTTTCGGCCATGGCGCGGCGGATGGTTTGCGCCGTCGCGGTCGAGCCAGTGAAGGCAACTCCGTCTACGCGCGCATCAGATGTAAGCATGCGGCCAACAGTTGCCCCGGTTCCAGGCAGGAATTGCAAGGCGGCCACGGGCACGCCAGCATCGTGCATCAACTGCACAGCGCGATGCGCGACAAGGGGCGTCTGCTCTGCTGGTTTTGCAAATACCGCGCAGCCTGCCGCAAGGGCGCCGGATATTTGACCGGTGAATATTGCCAGAGGGAAGTTCCAGGGGCTGATACAGGTGACTGTTCCAACGGGTTCGCCCGTGCAATGAGTAGCCTCGCTTGCGTAATAGCGCAGAAAATCAACGGCTTCGCGCACTTCTCCGACGCAATCCAGTAAGGTTTTGCCTGCCTCGCGTGCCAAAAGCGCAAATAGCTCAGGCGCGTTTTCCTCATAGAGGTCGGCGGCGCGGTTTAGGACGAGGGCGCGCTCGGTCGGGGAGGCCGACCATGGTTTTGCGGCACCGAAGGAAGTCGCTATGCATTCTCTATCAGCCTGAACAACCGTACCGACTAGATCGGCGGGGTTCGCAGGGTTTAAGATCTCTTGCGCTTGCAATGATCCAGCGGCGCCCGCGACAATCGGAATTGCCGACCAGAGTTGGTTTTTAAACGGGGCGCGGGCGGCTTCAAGGCTGGTCAAAGTCGCGCCGTCGGTGAGATCCCAGCCGATCGAGTTTTTGCGGTCTGGGGCGTAGAGGGCTTGCCCGGAGCGGATGCTGGGGCGAATGTTCGCAGTCGCAAATGGATCCGAGGCCACGGTTTCGGCGGGGACGTCTTCGTCCACCAACTGATTGACGAAGCTGGAATTCGCGCCGTTCTCAAGCAGGCGACGGACAAGATAGGCAAGCAGATCGCGGTGCGCGCCAACGGGGGCATAGATGCGGCAGCGGATTTTGTGTTGCTTGCGGACAGTCTCAAAGAGTTGTTCGCCCATTCCGTGAAGCCGTTGAAATTCAAAGGTCTCCATATCGTAACTCATTCGAAGAACGGCTTGTACTGTGTGCGCGTTATGGGTGGCAAACTGCGGGTAAATTCTGTCAGTCATCCCTAGAAGCTTACGCGCGCAGCCAATATAAGAGACGTCGGTGGCTTCTTTGGCGGTGAAGACAGGGAAGCGATCAAGCCCAAGGACTTGCGCGCGTTTGATCTCGGTATCCCAATAGGCGCCTTTCACGAGGCGGATCATCAGTTTGCGGTCAAACCGCTTCGCAAGATTGTAGATGTGGTCGATCACCGGGGCGGCACGCAGGCCATAGGCTTGCACGACAATTCCGAAGCCATCCCAGTCGGCAAGGCGCGCATCCCCAAGAGCGGCCTCGATCACGTCGAAGGACAGTTCCAGGCGGTCTGATTCTTCGGCGTCGATGTTCAGGCCGATGTTGCGCTCGGCGGCCATGATCGCAAGGTCGACAAGGCGCGGGGTCAGTTCGGCCAGAACGCGCTTGCGTTGGGATACCTCGTATCTGGGGTGCAGCGCGGACAGCTTCACCGAAACGCCGGGACGGGACTTGACGTCTTTGCCGGTCGTGGTGTCACCGCTTGCGCGGATCGCGCTTGCATAGGAGGCGAAATAGCGCTGAGCGTCGGCGTCGGTACGCGCGGCTTCGCCGAGCATGTCGTAGGAATAGGTGTAGCCCTTGGCTTCCATCGCGGCGGCGCGGGTCATAGCCGAGGTCATGGTCTGGCCCAGTACGAACTGCTGGCCCATTTCGCGCATAGCGCGGCCGACGGCCTTGCGGCTCACGGGTTCGCCCAGACGTTTGACCGCCTCGCGCAAGGCACCGGCAACCCCAGGTCCAGTTTCGTCAAGAACGCGGCCTGTCAGCATCAGTGCCCAGGTCGAGGCGTTGACCAGAGAAGACGACGAGTGGCCAAGGTGTTTTCCCCAGTTGGACGGCGCGATCTTGTCTTCGATCAGCGCGTCGATCGTCTCGGAGTCTGGAACACGCAGAAGCGCTTCGGCAAGGCACATCAGTGCTACGCCTTCATCCGTGGAAAGCCCGTATTCGGCGAGGAAGACTTCCATTATGCCGGGTCGCCCAGTGGTGCGGATTGCGCGGACCAGCTTTGCGGCTTCGTCGCAAATCATGGCACGGTCCGTGTCGGTGAGCGCAGCAAGTTTTGTGACCGCAGACAGCGTGGCGTCCTCAGCGGGATACGTGGTGAAGCGGGTCAAAGGTGTGTGTGTCATACATCAAATATAGCAGCGGCACTGTAGACGAAATAGTTGAAATATGCGACGAACGCGCGAAATCGGACCAAAAATATCTGGAGTTTTAGTCAAATATGGATTTGTCGCTTGATAAAACAGATCGAAAGATCCTTGATATCGTATCTGCGGACGCCAGAATCTCGATTACCGAGCTTGCACGGCAAGTTGCCCTTTCCAAAACGCCTGTCCTTGCGCGGTTGAAACGGCTCGAAAAGCAGGGCGTCATTCGAGGGTATTCGGCGCAGATTGATCCGGTTCGATTGGGATTGGATCACGTGGCTTTTGTCGAGGTCAAGCTGAGCGACACGCGCGAGAAGGCTTTGTCGGCGTTCAATGCGGCTGTCGTCGCGGTGCCTGAGATTGAAGAATGTCACATGATAGCCGGAGCGTTCGATTATCTGTTGAAGGTCAGGACACGGGATATGACACGGTATCGTATTGTGCTGGGCGAACGCATTTCCAGCATGCCGCATGTCGCACACACCGCGACCCATGTGGCGATGCAGGCGGTCAAGGATGGCGGTTTCGTGACTTGACGGCGCCGTCAGGCACGCCACCTTATTAAATATGAAACACCTTTTTATCCTGCCGCTCCTTGCCGCGCCCGCTTTCGCAGATTGTCCGGCACCGCCCGATATTTCCGCGGCCGCCGATTTGCTTTTGGATCGCGCGCAGGCCGCCCCGAATGAGATGGCCGCGCGTGGTATTTCCAGCCAATTGTGGGAACTTTGGGCCAAGGCACCGGACGAACAGGCGCAAGCGCTTCTTGATCGCGGGATGGCGGCACGGTCGTCTTATAACTTCGTAGATGCGATTGATGCGTTTGACAGACTGACGGAATATTGCCCGGATTATGCGGAAGGATACAATCAGCGCGCCTTCGTCAGCTTCCTGCGTCAGGACTTTGCCACCGCGCTTGTGGATCTTGACCGCGCGCTTGAGCGGTCTCCGCGTCATGTTGCCGCGATTAGCGGCAAGGCTTTGACGTTGATGGGGATGGGGCGCGACGACGAGGCTCAGGACGTCTTGCGTGAGGCGGTTGAGTTGAACCCGTGGATTTCCGAACGCAGTCTTTTGATCGAGCCGCAGGGCGAAGAGTTGTAGGCTTCTAGCTTGCCCCTGCTTTGATGTCGTCTTAGGAAGATCCGGCGCGGGCGTGGCGGAATGGTAGACGCATGAGACTTAAAATCTTTGGGGCGAAAGCCCGTGCCGGTTCAAGTCCGGTCGCCCGTACCAATCCTTAGTATCTGAACCGGTTTCGCTGAGCTCTGAGCCGCGATATCTCAAGCCTCAAAAGTAAGCGCTCAGCCGTCAGCGTTGCTCGGGCCGGGTCGGTGTCCGGAAGATCGCGGATCAGCGAGCCAATGCGGGCTATCCGCCGTTCGCTTTCGTCGATATCGCGATCCAGCCTGTACCATGAGAGGCCGCGTTCGTTCTCGTCGAGAAGTGCGGGGCGATCTGCAATCGGGCATACCGGGCGCAAATGGTCGCCTTCGGCGCCTTCCCGATAAGCATTTCGCGGCGTGCAATAAAGCTTCAGGCCTTCGGTTCGCCCAGCTTCCCAAAGCGTCTTGTTCGGGGCTATGCCAAAGTCGTTGCAGGCGCGCGCATGGCGGAAAACCTGATCCGGGCCTTGGCCGCGTGCGCCGTCCTGAAAGCCGATTTCGCGCCAGTCGCCGCCGCGGCAGGTGTCTTCGCTGAGCGATGCACAGGAGGCGAGGGCAATAAAGCACAGCCCTGCAAGTACACTTATACTTTTTACCGTCACGGATTTAACCTTTCGTTCTGCTCTGCAGTCGTTGCTATTTCGGCGATGGGTTTGGCGTGCGGTGCCGGGTTTTTGACGTCTGTGAAGAGATAGGACATTGGCGCGGTCTCGCTTGCGAATCTGTTGGGCAACCCTAACAAGCCGCGACGTGATATGAACTATCAGACAGCGGTCTCTTGCTAGCATGTGATGCGCGGGCTATCGGAAACCGGTCAGGAGACGGTCATATGGAAAAGAAAACCAGCGGACGCGGTGCGCGCGATCTGCGCGTCAAAGTGAAGACCGCGCGTGGACGCAAGCTTAGCTCGACCCTTTGGTTGGAGCGCCAGCTTAACGATCCTTACGTGAAGCGCGCGCAGGCCGAAGGGTTGCGGGGGCGGGCGGCGTTCAAGATCCTTGAGTTGGATGAGAAGTACCGATTTCTTGTACCCGGCGCGCGGGTTGTCGATCTGGGCTGTGCTCCCGGCGGTTGGTGTCAGGTAGCCGTGCGGCGTGTGAACGCGCTTGGCGACAGAAAGAGCAAGGCCATTGGCCGGGTTCTTGGCGTTGACCTGCAAGAGGTCGAGCCCATTTCCGGCGCGGAAATCCATCAGCTTGATTTCATGTCGGACGGCGCAGACGAGAAGGTGAAAGCCTGGCTTGGGGGCAATGCGGATGTAGTGATGTCGGATATGGCGGCGTCGTCGTCGGGCCACAAACAGACCGATCACTTGCGCATTGTGGCTTTGTGCGAAGCGGCCGCAGAACTGGCCTTTGACGTTCTCGACCCCGGCGGGACATTTGTGGCGAAAGTGCTCGCCGGTGGCGCGGAAGGCTCGCTTCAAAAGCTGTTGAAGATGCGCTTCACATCAGTTGCGAACGTGAAGCCTCCGGCGTCGCGTGCGGACAGTTCGGAAAAGTTTGTCGTCGCGCGCGGGTTTAAGGGCCTTTCAGGTGAACAGGACGATGACGATGATTAAGGCGCTGGTTTGGGGCGAAAACATCCATGAGCGCGAAAACGAGGTCGTGGCGGGCGTCTATCCCGACGGCATGCATGCCTGCATCGCGGCCGCGTTGAATGCAGACCCCGGCATTCAGGCCGAAACGGCAACATTGCAGGACCCAGAGCATGGGATCACGGCGGAGCGGCTTGCACGAACGGACATCTTGTTGTGGTGGGGGCATGCGGCACACGCGGATGTATCGGAGGTTGTCGTGCAGCTCGTGGCGGACGCAGTCTATTCGGGCATGGGTCTCATCTTACTGCATTCGGCGCATTTTGCCAAAATTTTCAAACACCTGATGGGAACACCGTGCAATCTGACGTGGCGCGAGGCGGGCGAGCGGGAGCGGCTTTGGGTGACGGCTCCGGGGCCTCCGA
>NZ_CALJXO010000211.1:0-12291 GCF_937988555.1 uncultured Boseongicola sp.
TTTTACAAAGACAACGTCATAAAATGGATCGTGCCTTATGATCCCGGTGGCGGATATGACGAATACAGCCGTATCCTCATCCCGTATTTTGAGAAATATACCGGTGCACGCGTTGATATAGTAAACATGCCCGGCTCAGGCGGCATGAAGGGCGCGGTTGAGATTTTCAATTCGCCTTCTGACGGTCGCACCGTCGGGATCATCAACGGATCGGCAATGGTGACAAACCAACTCGCCGAAATCGAAGGCGCCAACTACAAAGTGGGCGACTACAATTTTCTTGGTCGCATGGTCGCTGACCGGCGTGTGATGGTTGCTGGCGCAGCGTCAGGGATCAAGACATTTGATGATCTAATGAATAACGGCAAAACGGACATCGTCGGCGCGACGGGCCTTGGCGGATCTACTTATGTGGATGCCGTGATAACAGGCGATGTGCTTGAGGTTGACCAAAGGGTTGTCCATGGCTTTGACCGTTCGGGAGATATCCGCACGGCGATGTTGCGCGGAGATGTTCAGGCAATGTGGGGCTCGCTTGGTTCCGCCATCAAGGGCATCAAAAGCGGCGACCACACACTAATTCTGCACGGCGTTAAGAACCCAACGGGTATCCTTGCAGATGTACCTTCAATCTATGATATTGCTATGAAGATGGAAGGCGGCGACCGTCGGGTCCAGATTCTGGAGAGCTGGGATGCATTGTCGGCCGTAGGTCGCCCTGTTGCAGCCCCTCCGGGCGTACCAGAAGATCGTCTGGCCTTTTTGCGCGATGCTTTTGCAAAGGCCATGAACGATCCTGAGTTTGTTGCAATGGCGAGTGAGAATGATCGTGACTTGTCTTACGCGTCGGGCGAAGACATGGCCCGTATCGCCAAGGCTGCAACGGAGCTTGATGCTGATATTGAGGCTCTTTTCGTGGCGGCTATTCGCGGCGAAATCTGAAAACTCCGATCGAAATAAGCGCTTCCCGCCGGATAACCGGCGGGAACAACTTTTGGGGCGGGGCATCCAAACATGACGATCATTGAAGGCATGATGAGCGGTTTCTCGCAATCCGTCAGCCTCGAAGTTTTTCCGTATCTTTTTGTAGGTTCTATTTTCGGTCTGATCATTGGTGTGATCCCTGGACTGTCCGGCCATTTCGCAATGGCGATGGCCGTGACATTTCTCTATACGATGGAGCCCGCACCCGGCATTGCCTTCCTCTTGGGAGCCCATGCGACGGTGGCCCAGGGCGGCGGCCTGACGGCCATTCTTTTCTCGACGCCTGGCACTGGACAGAACGCAGCGACCTTACTGGACGGCCCACCTATGCGGGACAAGGGCGAAGCTGGTATAGCGGTCGGTGCCGCGATGGCAGCGTGTTTTCTTGGTGCCACGTTCGGTGCGCTTGTTCTGGGACTTTTGATCCCGGTACTGCGTGAGGTTGTGCTTTTCTTTGGTCCGCCTGAGGTATTTATCCTGGCATTCCTTGCTCTGACCTTCGTTGCCGTGCTCGGCAAAGAGGATATGACTCGGAGCCTGATTGCCGCCCTTCTAGGTCTCCTTTTGGCGATGATCGGCGTCGATAACGTGACCAATACATTCCGCTTTACAATGAATATTGATGCTCTGGGCGATGGCTTAAACCTTGTTCCTGTTATCCTCGGGCTGTTCGCCGTCGCTGAAATGATCGACCTTTGGGTACGCGGTGGAACGCTTGCGAGAGATGTGCCCAAAGCCCTTTCAGCGCGCGAAACACAGGCGCAGATTTTCCAGGGTATTGGGCTTGCTTTCAAAAACTGGTGGCTGGTCATGCGCTGTTCGGCCATCGGAACCGGTATGGGTCTTATTCCCGGCCTTGGCTCTGCGCCGGCATCGTTTGTGGCCTATGGGCATGCAAAACAATCATCGCCTGACAAAGACACATTCGGGAAAGGCAACGTCAAAGGCGTTATCGGCCCGGAAGCAGCGAATGATGCCGTGGAGGGCGGAGCACTGGCGTCGACATTGGCCTTTGGTATTCCCGGATCATCGTCGATGGCTATCTTGTTGTCAGGTCTGTTCATCCTTGGTCTTGATACAGGCCCGCAAATGCTGAACCAGAACGTCGATATTGTTTTCGTCATGATTTTCACAATCATTATCGGGAATTTTATTGGCACGTTGGTTGGAATGTTTCTTGTGAACCCGCTGTCGCGTGCCACGTCTATTCGCGCTTCGGTCATGGTACCGGTCCTGATGGCGGTCATTGCGACAGGCGCGTTTGCAGGTGATCGGGCGATCTTTGACATCAGTATTGCGATTGTCTTTGGCATCTTTGGCTATGCGATGAAGGTGTTGAACTATTCGCGCTCAGCCCTCCTGATCGGATTTGTGCTTGGCTTTGCGGTCGAAAAGAACCTCTATCTTGCGCTTTTGCTGGATGGGCCGCTCTTTGTGCTTCAACCGATCCCAATGATGCTCGCAATGATCACGGTTCTATTTCTTGGCTGGAACATCTACACGATTGTACGCGACCGCAAGCCGAGGATTTCAAAATGAGCCTGCACACATCGCAAAACGATCGGGACGATGACGCGACGCATAAAGAGCGTAAAGGCAATTACTTTGCGCTGGAGGTGTGTTTTCTTGCCTTTGTGGGCATTATTGCTGTCATCGCTTTCTTAGAAGCGTTCAGCTACAAAATCGTGTCTTCACGCACGCCATTTGTGATCATGGTGCCTTTGTTGATTTTGATTGCCGTGCAGGCATTGCGGCTTTGGGGGGCTCGGTCTGAATTTGATCCAGTCGCACGAATTTCGACCGCGCTTCGCGGTGGTAATGCGAACCTGAACAAGGTTGTCAGCTTTTCTGGGTGGTTGCTGGCTCTATTAGTGATCATAACAGTGTTGGGCCACTATGTAGGCATGTTCCTGTTTTGCGCAATCCTGATGAAATTTGCAGGCGGCGAGAGCTGGAAAGTTACCCTCACTGTTGCAGCTGGTACGACGCTTTTCATCTTCGGCGTCTTCGAGCTGATCTTTAACATCGACCTTTATCGCGGGCTCGTGTTGCGCTGGTTCCAGGGCTACCGTGATTTCTAACTGCCTTTGGTGGCTCGTTTTGCAGCAGTCTCGCGGCCTTGGCGCGGGTCGATCCAAACATCGATCAGGTAAGGTCTACCTTCCCGGAGCGCGGCAACTCCAGTGGCCATGGCTTTCTCTAGGGCTTTATGGGTTTTGACCGGCCCGTCAGCTTGGACGCCCTGCGCGCGCGCCATCTGCGCGATATCAGGTGCGGGATCATCCAAACGTTGTCCGACCCAGGCATTGGCCGGGTTTCGCCCACGGTGTTGGGCGACACTTTCTTGGTGCAGCTCGTCGTTGAAATAGGACCGGTTGTTTCCGATCACGAACAGCACTGGCAAGTTATATTTGGCCGCCGTCCAAAGCGCTGTCACTCCCATCAGTGTGTCACCGTCACCCAGTGTTGCAACCACCAAACGGCCCGAATCCTTCAAAGCCAGCGCCGCACCAACTGCAAGACCCGGTCCGCTGCCAATGCCTCCGCCGCCATCTTTGCCCAGAAAGTCCATCGAATTCTGTTGCGGCCACAGGTCATGTGGCCAACTGCGCGCCAGCGCCGGGAAGGTCACGGGCGTATCCCCAGCTTCATGCTTCAAGGCTGTCGCGATATCGCGAAATGTCAGGCTGTCGCTCTCTGCGGCCGTTGGCGCCGATGGTTTCGGCGCTTGAGGCGCTGCCTTCTTGACGGCCCCGAGGGCATCCAGCAAGTCTTCGGCCAAAGGATCACCGGGGCAATTGAATTCGATATCAACGGCTGGCAATCCAAAGTGTTCTTGACCAAACCCGCGGTGCAACTGCATCTCATCGCCGGCATGTATAACGGTGGCTTTCGTGCCCGACTGCCCAAAGGCCTGCAACAAAATACCCCCAAGATCGACCCAGCCTAAGCTGAGAATCGCATCTGCTTGCCGCAAGGCTTCGCCCACTGCAGAGGATAATTTATTGATCGGAGCACCCACATGGTTTGGATGATCCGTTGGCACCATCGTACCAACCTTCAGATCAGACACCATCAGAGCGCCAGTACGTTCTGCCAAAGCAACCCGCACTTGCATCGCCGCGTCGGTCCGCTTGCCGCGCCCCATCAAGATCACAGGGCTTTTGGCGCCCTGCAGGACCTCTGCAGCCTGCGCCAACAAGCCTGCGTCTGGTCGCGGCGCTGATAGGGGCGCATGCCTCGCGAGGTCCGGCCAATTTACCGTTTGCTCGACAGGAGCTTCCTGCCATCCGGCGTCCAGATTGATATAGACTGGGGCCATCGGGCTTGTGTTGGTGATTTTCCAACCACGCGCCATCGCTTCGGGCAAGGCTACGGCAGAGCCGGGTTGGTCGTCCCATTTGGTAAAGGATCGAATTAAAGCACCTTGATCCTGCGTGCTATGCAACCAGTCGATCCAAGGCCTGCGCTGTGATGCATCCACCGGCCCAGTTGCCCCAAGGATCATCATCGGGGCGCGGTCGGCCCACGCGTTGAAGATTGCCATAGAGCCATGCATCAACCCAACATTCGAATGTAGCGCAACCGCCATCGCCTTCCCCGTGACTTTGGCATAGCCATGCGCGATTGCGACCGCATGCTCTTCGTGTAGGCACAGCAGCATCTCGGGCTGTTCATTGCCAAGGTGGTTAACGAGACTGTCGTGAAAGCCGCGATAGCTGGCGCCGGGGGTCAGTGCGATCCATGGGATCTCGAGCCGTCGCAACATTTGCGCCGCGACGTCCGACCCCCAACCAACGGTTTCGTCCAATTTTCCTTCGACTGGCTCTGACTTAGTTGTCGGCCCAAGACCGCCTCCATTCGCCATGTCTGACCTCCCTGACACAAGCAGCACTCCTCTGACGGTACGCACCAGTTTAAGACTCTGTCAAAATCCGAAATTCAAAATAAGTCCTCGAAAGATAGATGTTCTTTTATATGGAACTCCATTCCACATTGATTGACGGCATCGATTGCCTGCGACATGCTTACCCAAAACTATAGCGTGGATAGGGAGGCACAAGATGCCGCATGATCTGGACGAAAGTGTTCACTGGCACGAGCCGACGCGCGGACAGCGCGCCGGGTATGGAAAATTTGACCAACCACAATCTGACTATGACAAGTTCATGGAATCTGAAGAGATTCCTGTCTTTCGTGGTATCGGCATCAAGTCAGTCTTTGACCTAGAGCTGGCGGATTGGTCTCGCATGGGCGGGCGCGGGAGCTACATTCAGCTCTACGGCACAGAAGGTAAATGGGGACAGTACGTCGTCGAAGTACCGGGTGCCGGCGCGCTAAATGTTGAAAAACACCTTTACGAGGAAATCTTCCTTGTCGCCTCTGGCCGCGGCACAACAGAGGTTTGGCTTGAAGAAGGCGGAGAAAAACACGTTTTTGAGTGGCAAAAGGGGTCGCTGTTTTCGATTCCAGTGAATGCCTACCACCGGATTGTGAATGCCACAGGAGAGCCTGCGCTTTTGATTGGCGGGACGACAGCGCCTAACTTAATGAACTTACTGGGCGACACTGATCTGATCTTCAATTGCCCATATAAAATGACAAGCCGGTTCTCGGGCACAGATGATTTCTACAAATACAAAGAAGACCTTGAGCCTGACCCGATCCGAGGTCTTGCGATGCGACGCACCAACCTCGTGCCCGATGTCATCAATTGTGATCTGCCACTCGACAACCGCCGCTCACCGGGTTGGCGTCGAGTAGAACCCTTCATGACTGGCAACAAATTCTATCTCTGGCTTGGTCAGCATGAGACTGGGAAATACTCCAAGGGCCATGCACATACCTCAGCTGCAGTGCTGATCTGCATCAAGGGTAAAGGCTACACCTATACTTGGCCCGAACGAGCAGGCGAGACGCCGTGGGAAGATGGCAAAGGCGATCTGGTCCAGCGCGTTGACTATGAGCAATTTGGCATGGTCACGGCGGCACCGGGAGGCGAGCGTTGGTATCACCAGCATTTCAACTCTTCGCAAGAACCCTTCCGTCTAACCGCTTGGTTCGGACCGAACCACCCTACCATTGTCACGGGCCTTCCGCCGGGCGCCAAGCAGATCGACTATACCGCGATGGATGTGACCGAGGGTGGCACTTCGATTCCATACTGGATGGAAGATAAAAGGCTGCGCAGTGAGTTTGAAAAGCTGATCGGGGCCAACGGCGGCAATAGCCGCATGGATCCGAGCCTTTACGATAAGCCAGAAGTCCAGTGAACAAGTCGATGCACCCAGACGAAACAGATGATGGTGGGCGCATCCACTTTTCGAGCGCCGGCCGCTCGCTGATCGAGGAGGACCAGATAGAACTGACAAGCGTCGGCGTTGATATCGGGTCCTCCACCTCGCACCTTTTGGTCTCGACCATCATGCTCGAACGGATGGACACCCGATATGTCGTTACCGGCCGCAAGGTTCAATTTGAATCTGAGATCTTGTTAACGCCCTATGCCGATGGAAATACCATTGATGCCGAGGCGTTGGCAGCCTTTATCGAAGCGCAATACGCCGCTGCAGGGCTTTCATCCGAGGATATCGACACCGGTGCGCTGATCTTAACTGGCGTAGCCGCGCGACGTACGAACGCGCGCGCCATCGGCGAGATATTCGCAGCCCAAGCCGGCAAATTCGTAGCTGTAAGTGCGGGCGACGCGCTAGAAACACTTATGGCGGCCCATGGCTCTGGTGCTGTGGCACTGTCAGAGCGGTTGGGAACAGTTCTCAACATCGACGTTGGCGGAGGCACAACCAAGATTGCATTGTGCCGTGATGGAGACATCATCTCACGCACGGCGCTTGATGCCGGTGCGCGTCTAATTGTGACCGATGCCGACGGTCGGATTACACGGTTGGAACCTTTCGGCGCGCGGTATCTCTCCGACGTTGACGCAGAAATCGGGTTGGGTGACGTGCTACCCGCCGACATCCGCAACAAAATAGCCAAGCAGATGGCCGCCGCGATCATTTCTGCCGCCCGTGGCGAAGAAGTTTCTGACTTTATGCGCCTTGCGCCGCTGGCCGAGGCTCCCACTTCCGGACAGATCGTTTTTTCCGGCGGCGTGTCAGAATTCTTGGACTGGAGCGGCGGAAATACAGACGATCTTGGACCAGAACTAGCGCTTGCCCTGGCTTCTTTAGTAAAAGAGCATGCATTTCAGGTCTCGCCTGCGCGTCAAGGCATCCGTGCGACAGTCGTGGGCGCGTCGCAATATACTGTGCAAGTCTCTGGTTCGACAATCTACCTTGATCCAGATGACACATTGCCCCTCCGCAACCTCGCGGTCATCGCACCGACGGTCGTGCTGGGCGATGAGATCGACGCACAGGAGGTCGCGGCAGCAATCAAGGACGCCCTCGCCCGCCTTGATTTGCAGGACGGCGAAACGCCGGTTGCGGTCGCCGTGCCATGGACCGGTTCAGCGAGTTACGCCCGCCTTCGCGCTTTGGGCAATGGCCTTGTCACCGGCCTCACCACCATTCTTGAGAAAGGGCATCCGCTGGTGATTGTCAGTGAAGGTGACATCGGTGGTCTGATCGGCATGCAGTGCCGAAGCGAAGAGAATTGCCCCGGCGCTATCGTTTCCATTGACGGAATAGCACTATCAGAATTCGATTTCATCGATATTGGCGAGGTGTTGCGCTCCACCGGTGCCACACCAGTCGTTGTTAAATCGCTTTTGTTCCCGACGGAGCACTAATGAAAGAGACACCCCAAGCCCCACGCATGGTCACATCGATCTGGCCCGCCGTGCTGCTGTTGGCTTTCGCAGTAGTGATGTTCTTGATCGCGCGCGGATATTCAGCGACATCTGCGCGATTTCCGGCAATGGTCGCGGGCGCGATGATCGTTTTAGCGGTGTTCGATGTCTGGAGCCGCTCAAAGATTCCTGGCGCTCAGGTTGTCGAAACCTTCGGCGGGACCGGCTTTCGCCAACGCGAAATGATGCATAACCCAACCTTTGCCAATCAGGCTGAATGTTTGGGTTGGATTGCTGGTGCATTCGCAATGATGGCGACAGTTGGCATTCTTGCTGCCTCTCCGATCTTTTGTGCAGCGTACGCGCGTTTACGGGGTAAACTTACGCTTGCAGTCTCTGCTGGTGTGGGGATTGGCGTGCTGATCTTTCAGTTCGCGGTGTTTGAATGGGCACTCAATTACGAACTCTACCGAGGCCTATTCTTTACGAAGGGTGGCGTTAACGCTTGGTGACGACGCCAAAAAACATAGGGAGGAAGTAAAAAATGAAGAAGATACTAGTAACAGGGGCGACTGCTATTGCGCTCACGGTTGGTGGGGCCGCACAGGCGGAATTCCCAACGGACGACAACATCACATTCGTAATCCCCTACAGCCCAGGCGGGGGTTTTGACACTATTGTGCGTCAATTCGCGCCAGCATTGGAAACCGCGATGGGAACAACCGTTGTACCAGAGAATATCTCAGGCGCTGGCGGCGCGCGTGGCGGACAGGCCGTTCACCGGTCCGATCCTGATGGCTATACAATCGGTATCTACAACATCCCCGGCCTGACTGTGAACGAAGTCACGGGGCGCGATCAAGGCTTCAAACTTGATGAAGTCACATGGATCGCAAACCTTGCTGTCGCAACTTATGGGCTTGCAGTGGCAGTCGACAGCGGCATCAATTCAGTCGAAGATCTTTGTGCGATGGGGCAACCCACAAAGCTTTCGGACACAGGTGCTACATCAACGGCATCTGTCACGACACGGATCACCTTCGGTATCCTTGAGTGTGATATTGTTGATGTTACCGGCTATGCGGGTTCCAACGACGCAATGATCGCTGTAATCAGCGGTGAAGTGAATGCGACCATCAAGCCAATCAGCTCGCTTGCAAAATACCTTGATGGCAGCGGAACCGGCGATCTGAAGTTGATCCTAACCCTAACCGAAGATGAGGCTGTAACCGGCGTCCCCTCGGCTACAGATATTGGACATCCAGAATTAGCCAAGTTCACGCTGAACCGTGTCATCGGTGGCCCTCCTGGCATGCCAACTGAGGTCGTCGCCGCTATTGAAGAAGGTTTGCGCGCAGCGTCAGAAGACCCATCTGTTACCTCTTGGGCTGATGGCGCTGGCATTAGTTTGGCCTTCATGGGCGCCGCCGCAACTGCCTCTATGATGGATGATCTCAGTTCATTCTACGAGCAGTACAAAGACCTCGCAGCAACGGCTGAATAATAGATGTTGCGCGCCGCCATTTCCGGCGGCGCGTACCCCAACTGGATTTTGTCATGGGTTTAGACGCGCTTTTTGAAGCCTTCCTTGCCGTCCTGAACGGGGGGAGCCTGCTTTTTTTGATGGCTGGTGTTTTGCTTGGCCTCACTTTTGGTGTGATCCCGGGGCTGGGTGGCACAACCGCACTCGCCCTTCTAATACCGGTGACCTATACGTTGCAGCCGCTTGATGCGATGTATCTGGCGGGCGGCGTTATGGGGGCCACGTCCTTTGGCGGATCTATATCCGCGATCCTTTTAAACACGCCCGGCACGGCACCTAATGCGGCAACGACATTCGATGGCTATCCACTTGCCCGACAGGGCAAAGCCGGGCTCGCCATTGGTGCGTCTGCGACTGCCTCCGCCCTAGGAGGGTTGATCGGTCTTTTTACCCTACTTCTATTCATTCCTGTGGCACGTGAAGTTGTTCTGAGCTTCGGCTCGTCTGAGTTTTTCCTGCTGACCATCCTTGGCCTCGCAGCTATTGCTGTTTCGGTCAAAGGTAAGCTTTTGCGCGGGTTGATTGCGGCCTGTATCGGTTTGTTGCTCGCGTTCACTGGAGCGAACCAGTTCACCGGCGAAACCCGCTTTACTGGCGGAATGAATTATCTATGGGACGGTATTCCTTTGGTCCCTGCCCTGACCGGGTTATTCGCCATAAGTCAAATGATCGAGCTTGCGCTCAAGGGTGGATCGGTGGCGGATGAAGAAACCCGCTCCGCGGCCGAGAATATGAAGATCACAGGCGTCGGCGAAGGTATACTCGCGGTTTTCAAACACTGGCCAGTCCTATTGCGCGGGTCCCTAATCGGTACGGTCATTGGCGCCATCCCCGGGCTAGGCGGTACAGTGGCTTCGTTTCTGAGCTATTCATCAACAGCACAAACTGCCAAAGACCGCGACACCTTTGGCAAAGGCAACATCAAAGGCGTCATCGCACCAGAAGCGGCCAACAATGCAAAAGATGGCGGCTCGCTCATTCCGACGGTGGCCTTCGGCATTCCCGGAAGCGCAGAGACTGCCGTGTTCCTTGGCATACTTGTGCTGCACGGGATCGAACCAGGTCCCCAAATCCTGCTGCAAAACGAGCGAGAGATTTATGGCTTGATCGTCGCGCTTACGGTTTCGGCGATTGGTGCGTCCGTACTCGGCCTCATCTTTGCGCGCTTCCTTGTGCTGATTACTCGGATTGATGTGAACATCGTTGTGCCGGTGGTGGTGACGCTGTCACTGACAGGCGTTTATGTCCTCGAAGGACGTATGGCCGACGTCGCCGTCGCAACGATTATCGGGATATTCGGCTATCTGATGATCCGCTTTGACTATCCTCGACTGACGTTGGTCATCGCCTTCGTTCTGGGCGAAATCGCAGAGCGGTCCTATCATCAGGTACGCCTCATTTCCGACGGTAACGTTCTGGAGTATATGCTCGGCCGTCCGATTTCTGTCATTTTGATTGTTGCGACTATTGTGACGTTCTTCTTACCCGCCATGCGCAAAATACCATGGCGCCGTCTGACCGGGAGCGCATCGTGAACGAATTTGAGCGCTGGGAAAGTCGCTTTGCGACCGAAGACTATGTGTTTGGCACTACGCCCAATACCTTTCTTCAACAACAGGCCGGGCAATTTCCGGCAGGCGCCAAAGCGCTCTCGATCGCGGATGGCGAAGGCCGCAACGGGGTCTGGTTGGCAGAATGTGGCTTGCAGGTTACCGCGCAAGATTTCTCGCCCATCGCACAAGATAAAGCACGCAAGTTAGCAGAAAAACGTGGCGTAGCGTTGTCTTTTGAACTGTCTGACCTCACAGAGCGGACGTGGGAGAAAGACTGCTACGACGTAGTCGTCGGTATCTTCTTTCAATTCCTGCCCCCTTCAGAACGCGCTAGTGTTTTTGAAGGCATACGCCGGACGATTAGACCGGGTGGCCTTGTCCTGATCGAAGGCTACGGACCAAAGCAGCTAGACTATGGCACCGGCGGCCCCAAGAAATTAGAAAACCTCTACACAGAAGAGCTGCTACGCAAAGCCTTCGCCGGCTTCGCGGAACTCAGCGTCAAAGCCTATGATGCGGATGTATCAGAAGGCGAGGGCCATTGCGGCCGCTCTGCCCTTGTGGATTTGATTGGACGAAAATAGCTTTTAAGGGGCCTCGATGACAACAGCGGTCTCATGAGGCAAAATCTTGTATGTCTTGATCGCAACGAGACAAGGAGGCGCCACGACCTCTCCGTCGCGGATATCAAATTTTCCTTGGTGGAAGTCACACTCGATTACGTGACCTTCAAGATAGCCCTCTGACAATTCACCCGGTCCGTGGGTACAGGCGTTGTCGGTCACATAGAATGTGCCTTCGACCTGGTAAACGGCCAGCTCCAAATCGCCATGGTCAACGCGGATAACTTCGCCATCGGGCACATCGTCCTTGGCACAGATTTCGATCTGATTATTCGCTTCGGTCATTGTCACCCCTGTCTTTCTTCATCGCATAGCCCGCTAAATTTAACGCAGGACCAGTCAAGGGAAACCCGTCGATCCGAACGCGTCCCGCATAGAAGAATGTTGTTCTGCAAAACTTGTTTTTGGACGGGTCTGCGTGAAATAATGGGGCATGGATGATAAAAAAGACACCCCCGAAGCCGAGGCTGAAATTGGCCCCGCAGGATATTACCACAGCCAGAAGGACCGCATTTTTGTGCGCGCCATCCAAGGCGAATATAACCTGCAATGGGAGCTGGACCGTGTGCGGGCCATGCCCCGGGTCCGTAAAGCCAAAGACATCAAATTCGTGGATGGCCCGCAGGCCTATTCACGCCACTATGTGGAACCAAAGGACGGGATCAGCCAGCTGTTCCACCTGCACTTGGAAGAATATGGGCCTGGTGGCAAAAGCCAAAAGCACGGGCATGTAAATGAGGCCGCCTTCTATATCCTTGATGGTGAGGGATACGAAATCCACGACGATATTCGCTATGACTGGAAGGCAGGAGATGTGGCCATCGTTCACAACAA
>NZ_CALJXO010000212.1:0-8973 GCF_937988555.1 uncultured Boseongicola sp.
TCAAAGGCAGAAACACCAATTGTCGGTACGCCCAAAGATAAGGCCAATCCGCGCGCCGCACTCACACCGATGCGGATGCCGGTAAAGTTTCCGGGACCGATGCCGACGCCGATCACGTCAAGTTCTTCCCAAACCGCCCCCTCATCCGACAACACTTCCTCCAGCATTGGTATCAGCCGTTCAGCTTGCCCTCTCGCCATTTCTTCATACCGCGATGCAACGACACGCTCGCCAAACAGCAAAGCGGCCGCGCAATGCGCGGCCGATGTATCAAATGCCAGTGTGGTTTTGTCAGGCGGCAACCGGACGAACCTCGACCACCTCTGGGATATAGTGCCGCAGCAAGTTCTCAATGCCCATCTTCAGCGTCAAAGTGGAAGATGGGCAACCCGCACAGGCCCCTTGCATGTGAAGGTAAACAATACCGCGATCAAAGCCATGGAACACGATATCGCCCCCATCCTGAGCCACCGCAGGGCGCACGCGTGTATCCAGCAACTCTTTGATTTGATCAACGATATCGCCATCTTCACCGGTATGTTCTGCATGGCCCGATGCCGGGCCGGCGTCGCCTGAAATGACGGGATGGCCCGACTGGAAATGCTCCATAATCGCGCCAAGGATCGCAGGCTTAACGTGATCCCATTCGGTCGCGTCTGTCTTGGTCACGGTGATAAAATCAAGGCCGAAAAAGACACCTGAGACACCGTCGATCCCAAACAAACGGGTCGCAAGTGGAGACGATCCAGCTGCCTCAGAGTTCGGAAAATCGGCCGTTCCGACCTCAAGCACACTCTGCCCCGGCAGAAACTTCAGCGTGGCAGGGTTTGGCGTCGATTCCGTTTGAATAAACATGGTGTGCGTCCTCTCGAATAGAGTTTAGATATGCGACCGCTTTGACGAACTGTCAAGAGTTTGGAATCATTCTAAATCCAAGTCTGCGTTCCCAGGTCACCCTTTCTGAAATCCCTCGGGGGTAAGCCCATCAGGGCGACGGGCAGCGCCCCTGCATCAGGTGATCGCTTCCAGCTTCTCTTTTGACAAATCCCCCGGCACAATCGTCACCGGAATAGGCAAATCGCCGAAATTCCGCGCCAACTCGGCAATGATCGGACCCGGTCCGCGGTTTTCACTCGATGCCCCAAGAACCAAAACGCCCACCTCACGGTCCTCGGCAACCTGAGCCATGATCTCCTGAACCGGCTCGCCTTCGCGGATCACCAGTTCGGGATCAACGTTCTGCTTGTCCCGCATCCACTTGGCGAACACCTCGAAATGCGCGTGAATACGCTCGCGCGCTTCCTCCCGCATAATATTCCCGACACCGATCCAGTGATTGAACTCATCGGGCGGGATAACCGACAGAATCTGAACGCCCCCACCGGTATGGGCCGCTCGCATGGCGGCAAACCGCATTGCGTTCAGACATTCCCGACTGTCATCCAGTACGACCAGAAACTTGCGCATAGCTTCGTCCTCTTTTAGCACCAATCATGAGACTATCGCGCGGCCTTTGTCTATGGTCCCGGAACAATCCGTTGCCCGGCCCCTGATGCCTCGGCACGCCGCATCGCAAGTGTCGCCGCGGCATAATCGCCAAGCGCCAGCCCCCGAAACACAAAGGCCGAAGCCGCATCGCCGCTGCGCACGAAAGGCGCCCCCGTTGCGAGACCCAGCAGGTCACCGGTGATCATTGATGCGGGAACCATCGGTTTTTCACTGGCGCGCTCCTGCTCAAGATCATCCACGAAAATCGAGGCAAATGCCCCAGCCGTCTCGTCTTTCCACGGGATGAAAAGGTCCGTGATCGCCGCAAAGGCTCCGGGCTTCATCCATCCCGCATCCAAAAATGGCACCACGTCGTAGTTCAGTGTGATTGAGCTTACCACGATATCCGCCGCGCGTATCGCGGCCTCTGCCTCGCTGGCTTCAGCCTCTAATCCAAGCCCGCGCGCTTCGTTGACAAACCGATCCACATTCGCGCGCCCACGTCCGACCGCAAACACCTTTTTTAAAGGGAACAACGCGCGAAACGCCTCCAGATGGCTCGACGCCTGCACCCCGCAGCCAATAAACGCGATGCTTTGCGACCCGGGGTCTGCCATCTTCCGGGCCGCCACGGCAGACAACGCCGCCGTGCGAACCGCAGTGACCCATGCTGCGCCCAAAAGCGCGCGCAATACGCCGGTTTCTGCATCCAGGATCAAGATCGCACCGGTTGTCGTGGGCAATCCACGGCCTGCGTTGTCTGGATAGACGCCAACCGTTTTCAGAACCGTCAAACCATCATCGCCCACCGCCAGTGTGGACATCATGTATCTGCCGTCCCCCGGCAAAATAACCGATTTTGGCGTCGTTTGAAGCCGCCCTTGCGCCTTTGCAACCAAGGCTACCTCAATCGCGTCGGCAATATCGCCGGGCGCAATCCCAAGCGCTTCCAGCTCTGTATCCGGCAAATAAAGATGATCCGGTCCCAAATGCATCACACCGCCTCCGACAAAGCCCAATCCCAATACATCTCGCGCACGCGGCGCGTGATTGGGCCGACCTGATACTGTGTTCCGTCAAACTCACTGACCGGGGTTACTTTCGACATATTACCCGACATGAACACCTCGTCGGCATCGGCGAAATCCGCAAAGCACAAAACCGCCTCCCGCACGGCAACACCATCCGCCGCCAAATTCGTCATATGCCGCGCCCGGGTAATTCCGGCCAAAAATGTACCGTTGGGGATGGGGGTAAAAACCTCACCGTCCTTCACCATAAAGATATTCGCAGTGGCCGTTTCGGCGACATTGCCCATCGCGTCAGCCACCAATGCATTGTCAAAACCACGACTGCGCGCCTCGACCAGCATCCGCGCATTGTTCGGATAAAGGCAGCCGGCCTTGGCGTTCACCACGGCGTCTTCCAACACCGGACGCCGGAATTTCGTGCGGGTCAGACGCACGGTTTTCGCAGCCGGAGCCATGCCGATTTCTTCCAGACAGATCGCAAACCCTGTCGCCTCAAGGCTGGGGACGATGGCCGTCGGATCGCCGTCAATGCCCCAATACATCGGTCTAATATACACCGCGCTGGTGGCCTCAAATGCGGCCAAACCTTCGCGCACAATCGCAACCATATCTTGGGTTGAAACAGTGGGGGTGATCATCAAAGCCTCAGCCGACCGGTTCACCCGCGCGCAATGCGCCTCCAAATCAGGCATCACGCCGTCAAAAAACCGTGCGCCATCGAACACCGTGGACCCAAGCCAAGACCCATGATCCGCCGCCCGCATGACCGCCACATTGCCGTCGTGCCAGGCCCCGTTGAAATACGTCCGAATATTGCTGCCAACCGCCATGAACGATCCTCCCAACGGCAAACCCTAGGGGTTCGATCCACGCGCGTCCAGTGATCGCAGCGCGACGGATGGCCCTTAAGCCGTGCGCCCGTCTGAAATCAACGCATCAATATCAAGCGGCGAATTCACCATCTCGATGACACCATCGCTGTCGACGTTCCAAAGTGTTGGATCACGGTCCCAGTAAAGCTCAATCCCATTGCCGTCAGGATCGTCAAAATACACCGCCTGGCTCACCCCGTGATCCGCCGCCCCATAAATGTTGACGCCAGACGCGCGCACCTGTCCGACCGCCGCGCCAAGCGCTGCGCGGTCCGGGTAAACAAAAGCCGCGTGATAAAGACCTGCGTTTTTCTTCGGCGAGGGCGCACCGCCAAGGCTCTCCCATGTGTTCAGGCCAAGATGATGGTGATAGCTGCCCGCCGCCATGAACGCCGCGTTCTCGCCGTAGCGAAGCGTCACATGAAACCCAAGCACATCCCGGTAGAATGCAATGGACCGCTCAAGATCGGACACTTTCAGATGGACGTGACCGACACGGGTTTCGGCAGGTGCGGTATAGCTCATGGACGTCTCCTCAATCTGACTCAGTCTAGACCAGCGATCTGTGGCGCAAAACCCCTGAAACCCCGCGAAAAGAAACAGCCCCCCGCACTGGGCCTCAGGTGAAAACCCGAAGCAGTCCGCACCTCGCAACCCCGATCTAGCACGTCAGTTTACCCCGCAAGCGACAGCGACCGCGCGTTCCTCAATAATGCGGAGGACGCTCGTTTCCGATCACCACGCCGCCCGAACCATCCGCCTCGCGCATCGCCTCCCGCTCCATCAGCATCGCCACGCGCCGCGTCATCACGGCGATCTCCTCGGCCTGCCGAGCCACCACATCGTTCAGCTCATCAACAACGCGCTCCAGATGCGCCAGTTGTTCCTCGATTTCCACACTCATCGCTGTCCTCCTTGCCCCCTCGCGGGCCACGGGCTAAACCCCGCGCGACATTGCATAAGGCCCAGGCCGGTAAACACCATGGCAAAGACCAAAAAACCCCAACGCCCAAAGGCCGAAACGCCCAAAGGCTTCAGCGACTACTTCGGTGCTGACGTGACCGAACGCAAGGCGATGCTGGATACCATCGCAAAGGTCTACCACGCCCATGGCTTTGACCCGCTCGAAAGCGCGGCCGTCGAAACGGTTGAGGCGCTGGGCAAGTTCCTCCCCGACGTTGACCGCCCCAACGAAGGCGTCTTCGCCTGGCAGGAAGACGACGGCACCGACAAGCCGGGTGATTGGCTTGCGCTCCGCTACGACCTGACAGCACCGCTCGCCCGCGTCTTCGCCCAACACCGCAACGACCTGCCGACGCCTTACCGCCGCTACGCGATGGGGCCGGTCTGGCGCAATGAAAAGCCGGGACCGGGTCGATTTCGTCAGTTCTATCAATGCGATGCGGACACCGTTGGCACGGCCTCCGTCGCTGCCGACGCCGAGGTCTGCATGATGCTGGCAGACGCCCTTGAAGCCGTCGGGATCGAGCGCGGCGACTACGTCATCCGCATCAACAACCGTAAAGTTCTGGATGGGATTTTGGCAAAGGCCGCCTGGGATGGCGACAGCGATCGCGCTTTTGTAATGCGAACCCTCGACAAATTCGACCGCCTCGGCGAGAGCGGTGTCCGGGACTTGCTGACCGGTGGCCGCGAGGATGACAGCGGTGCGTATGTTCTGGGGATTGATTCTGATCAATGGCAAGTGGACCTCGCGATTGACTTCCTAAAAGCCCGTCGTGATGACGCGGAAGGAACCTGCGCGCGTTTGGATGAAATCGTTGGCGATACCTCTGCGGGGGCCGAAGGTGTCACCGAGCTTGCCCAAATCGCCAACCTCTGCGCTGCCGCAGGCTACGGCCCCGACCGCATCGTTATCGACCCATCCGTCGTGCGCGGCCTCGGCTACTATACCGGCCCCGTCTTCGAGGCCGAACTCACCTTCGAGATCAAAGACGAAAAAGGCCGCCCGCGCCAGTTCGGGTCCGTCGCAGGCGGAGGCCGATACGACGACCTTGTCAAACGCTTTACCGGCCAAGCCGTCCCCGCAACGGGTATCTCCATCGGCGTCGACCGCCTTCTTGCGGCTCTTCGCATGAAAGGCCAATCCGAAGCTGACGCCACCGGACCTGTCGTCGTCACCGTCATGGACCGCGACCGCATGGCGGACTACCAGAAAATGGCGTCCGACCTGCGCGCCAGTGGCATTCGCGCTGAAGTCTACCTAGGAAACCCGAAAAACTTTGGGAACCAGTTGAAATACGCTGATAAACGCGACTCACCCGTCGCAATCATCCAAGGCTCGGACGAAGCAGATCGCGGCATTGTCCAGGTCAAAGACCTCGTCCTAGGGGCGAAAATCGCCGAAACGGCGACGCTTGAAGAATGGAAAGACCAACCGGCCCAATTTGAATGTGACCGCGCCGACATGGTGGCCCGCGTCCGCGCAATTCTCGACCGGTAATGGGCGTCAAATCCGATATCCGCGTTGAAGCCAACCGCCTGCGGACCTCGTTCGAGGGCAAAGGCGCCGAAAGTTTTGAGCCTGCAATTCTGCAACCCGCTGGCACGCTTCTGAACCTTTACGGCGAAGACATCCGCGCCCGTGCCTTTGTCACCCAAGACCCCCTTCGCGGCGAAATGATGCTGCGCCCGGACTTCACTGTGCCGCTGGTGCAAACGCACATCGCAACTGCGCGCGGCGAAACGCGTTACACCTACGCCGGTGAAATCTTCCGCCGTCAGGAAGACGACGACACGCGGCCCACCGAATACATGCAGGTCGGCTTTGAAATCATCGGCCATCCCCCCGGTATCGCGGACGAAACCAACGCCGACGCAGAGGTCTTCGCCACGGTCTCCGATGCCCTCGACGACTTGCCCGTGTCCGGGACGATCGGCAACTTCGGCGTGCTGACGGCCGCAATCCTTGGCCTTGATACGCCCCAACGGCGCAAAGACGCGCTGATGCGCCACATCTGGCGCCCCGTGCGCTTCGAAGCCCTGCTCGACAGGTTCTCTAAAAAGGCCCCGCCGGTGCCCGCGCCCGCCGATCTGACCGTCCCGCATGTAGGCCTCAGAAGCCCGGAAGAAATCGAAGCGCGCCTTGCCCTGCTTGCGGAAGAGGCGAAAACGCCCGCGTTGAAACTCTCGGAAGTCGACCGCCTGATGGCCTTGATGGCGATCCGCACCACCGCACCCGCTGCCGTCGACAACATCAAACGTATCGCCGATGGCGATAAAGATATCGTCAACGCGGCAAAGGTGGTCGAAGGTCTTCTCGACGCGCTTTCAGATCAGAATATCGACCCGACCAAACTTCAGTTCGAGGCAAGCTACGGCCTCACCTCGCTGGAATACTACACCGGTTTTGTTTTCGGGTTTTCAGCCTCCGGCGTCCCCGTCGTCGCCACTGGAGGCCGCTATGATCTTCTCACCGCAAACCTGTCCGGCGGACGACGCATCCCGGCGGTTGGCGGTGTGATCCGCCCCGATGCTGTCCTCGCCCTTAGGCAAGCCCGCACATGACTCTTAAGCTTGGCATCCCCTCAAAAGGCCGCTTGATGGCCGATACCTTTGACTGGTTCGCAGCCCGCGGTGTCACCATCACCCGCACCGGCACAGACCGCGAATATGCAGGTCGGGTCGATGGCGTGGACGGTGTTGAACTGGTTCTTCTCGCTGCCGGAGAAATCCCGCGAGAACTTGCGTCGGGACGCATCCACCTTGGCGTCACCGGCTCTGACGTTGTGCAGGAAAAGATCGCACGCTGGGACAGCAAAATTGTCCCCTTGGCCAAACTTGGCTTCGGCCACGCCCGATTGATCATCGCCGTTCCCAAGACCTGGACCGACGTGCGTGACCTCAACGATCTCGACGCCGCCGCCGATGCCTTTCGTCGCACGCACGGCTTCCGGCTTCGTATCGCCACGAAATACCACCGCCTTGTGCGTGCTCACCTGAAAGCCGCCGGCGTAGCCAGTTATCAGCTAGTCGACAGTCAGGGCGCGACGGAGGGCACAGTTGTAAACCTTACCGCCGAGGCTATCGCCGATATCACCTCCACCGGAGCCACGCTTGACGCCAATCACCTCAAAGAGATCGGCGATGTCATTCACGTCAGTCAGGCGACGCTTTTTCGGTCGCTGACAGCGGAATTGTCGAGCGATGACGAGGCATCACTGAGTGATCTTCGCGCAAAAATTGGAATTTTGTCCACAGGCACGCCAAAAGTGACCAAGACGTAAACTCGGCGAACGCCTGCACTGACACAATTCCGACGCTACGCAGGCGTTGTGGCGACGTCCCGAAAATGGCTCTAGCGGACCCCGATATCGGCCAGAGCAGCCATCAACGTGGGCGGCAAATCCTCGTTTGCACGGTCCAAAGAAAGGTCGCGCGGCGCATCAGTCCCGGGAAGATACCGCCAGCCCTGAAAGGGACGTTTCGGCACACTCTCTGTCCGGTAAACAATTGGATCCATTACGATACCGCACCGCTTTTTCCCGTCGCCCCGATCGACCTCGTCAAGACGAACAATCCGCTGACGCGCCAAAACCAGCCCCTTAATCACCCAGTAAAGCGAGCCCCCGTCCAACAGGTCGTCTGCTCGCTTCGGCCACATCCTTGTCACATGACGCGGCAACCCGTCTGGCCCCTTGGCCCGAGCACTCGCCTGCCACTCAATCAGGTCCTCGACCTTCTCGGCGCCGACGCAAAGCTTGATGAGATGTAGCGACTTATCCACAGAATCTTCCCCAGTTGCACTTTATATGGTATATCACTGTTCTCCACCTTCAACCCGTTGTGGAATTCGTGCGAATCTGTATGCTGGGGAACCTGCACGCTACCGCCAGAGGATTGTTTCATGACCCGTTTTGCCGCCCCTATTTCAGAACAGATCTGGGATATGAAGTACCGCCTGAAAGAAGCGGACGGCGTTGCACTCGACACGACGGTTGAAGACACATGGCGCCGCATCGCGCGGGCTTTGGCATCCGTAGAAAAAGACTCCGATCACTGGGAAGGCGTTTTTTATGACGCTTTGGAGGACTTCAAATACCTCCCTGCTGGCCGCATCACTGCCGGCGCGGGAACCGCGCGCTCGGTGACTTTATTCAACTGCTTCGTCATGGGCACTATCCCCGACAGCATGGGTGGCATTTTTGACATGTTGAAAGAAGCCGCCCTCACCATGCAGCAGGGCGGCGGTATTGGGTACGATTTTTCAACGATCCGCCCCAAAGGCGCAGGCGTCAAAGGTGTGGCAGCTGACGCATCCGGCCCGTTAAGCTTTATGGACGTCTGGGACGCAATGTGCCGCACGATTATGTCCGCAGGCTCACGGCGTGGCGCGATGATGGCAACGATGCGCTGCGACCATCCTGATATCGAAGACTTCATCACGGCGAAATCCGACCCTACGCGGCTTAGAAACTTCAACGTTTCAGTCCTCATTACAGATGCCTTCATGGCCGCTGTGAAGGCCGATGCGTCATGGGACTTGTCCTTTGAAGGAACGGTTTGCAAGACAGTAGACGCGCGGGAGCTGTGGAACCGCATCATGCGCTCGACTTACGATT
>NZ_CALJXO010000213.1:0-7029 GCF_937988555.1 uncultured Boseongicola sp.
GAACCAATCGTCGAGAATGTGAACTTTCATCGACTTTCCACGCCGACCATGGCAGCCGCACTCCGTGGTGTCGGAAGGAAAATATTCGTCCCAAGCGCGTCGATGGCGAGGCCAGCCTGACTGCGCTGCGCGAGATGATAATTGAACTGCGCACCGCAGCCATAAATCGGCGTTGGGTATTGGCCGATCGCTTCTGCAAGACCAAGACGCACCTTCTCAAGTGCCTGCTTGGCCTCGCTCAAGGCAGTATCAATTTCTGGGGTCATCGGGATCTCCCTTATCATTGTATACCACAGCGTACCTAATTTGACTTGCTTGTCGATGATGACTTCGGCGGATGCGCTCTGCGAATAACCGGTGAAGCAACTTGGTCCGAAATCGGCACGTCCCACACTGCCGCCCCTCCAGATTTCGCAAAATCGTCGATGAGACCGGGAAGTAACGCGAGATCGGCTATGCGCTCGCCTGCCAACCCAAACCCGCGCGCGATGGCAGCCAAATCGGTGCGGCCGAACACGGCGCCCTGATCCGAGATACCTTCTGCGCGCAGTTTGTGGATCTCAGACCCATAAGCACCGTCGTTCAGGACGATGATCAGGATGTTCATTCCATGGCGGCGGATTGTCTCAAGCTCTTGAATATGCATCAAAAGGCTGCCGTCACCGTCGAACAGAACAATCGTGTCATCGGGTCGCGCTGCCGCGACGCCCATTGCAAATGAAATACCATTCCCGATGGCGCCGAACTCTCGGATCGTCAGAAAATGGGTCTGTGGACGAGACGGCATTTGCGCGAAATAGAAGGAACAATGCCCCGACGAGTTCACCAACTGCCAATCGGCGGGCAGATGCGCCTCAAAAACTGCAACAACATCGCGCGGGTCGTGCACTCCGTCTTCTGATGGAAACACCGCGCTGTCTGCTGGGGCGGTTGCGATGCGTTCTGAAAGCGCAGGCGTTCGCCACGATTTTGAGCGTTCAGGGACCATCCCAAGCAAGGCCTCAACCCCAAGCCGCGCGTCGGCACGCAGATGCGCCTGCGCGGCCACACGCCCCTGGCTGATCGCAAGTGGATCAACATCGATCTGCAACAGCTCGGCGTCCGGCCAAAGCTTTCCACCGTCCAAATTGTGATGTGCCAATGACGAACCGACGCCAATAATCAGGTCGGCCTCGCCAAGACAATCTCGTGCGGTTTCCGTCGAAAACCCGCCAGCAATACCAATGCTGAACCGCGCGTCGTGAAACAGCCCGCGCGCCGGAAGCGTTGTGGCAAGAAGCGCGTCGCACCGCTCGGCCAAAGCCCGGCAGGCCGCACCCGCATCCGCCTCGACCGCGCCGAGCCCTGCCATGACCACGATACGCTTTGACGCCGCGATCATAGCAGCTGCGCGGGGCAAATCATCAGGGTTCGGTGGGATTGGCGACGCAACCGGGGCAAGATCACGCGAGGGCGTTGGAAGTTCCGCGCCCGACCAGTCGAGGTTCTGCAAATCAAACGGAACGCCCAGGACGACAGGTCGACGCTCGCGGCCCGCCTGTGTGAAGGCATCCCGGATCGCCGTCGGCATCAGGTTAGGAGAATGAAGCGGCTGGTAGGCCGCACCAGTCGCCGTGACGAACGGTGCCTGATCAATGGCCTGATTATACCACGCAGACTTCAGCGGTGCTTCCCCGGCCAATACGACAAGGGGCAGTTTCGCGCGAACTGCCGCAGGTAGCGCGGTCATCAACTGCGTCAGGCCGGGACCACAAGTCACGGTTGCCACGCCTGTTTCACCACTTTTGCGCGCATAGGCCATGGCGGCAGCAACGGCGCAGTGTTCATGACGAACGTAGACCATTTTGCATCCGCCTTCCGCCAGACGCGTGGCGAAGTTCATGTTGGCATCGCCCAAAAGCGCAAAGCAGGTGCCGACACCCTCACGAAGGAAGGTTTCGGCAAGCGCATCGAACAGTTTCCGGTGATCGCCCGTCATGTTTTCTAGCCCTCCTGCGCCACCATCACTTCGCCCCGCGCAATAAGACGCGCGGTGCGGACAACTCCAGCCGAGCGAAAATTCAACGTCTCACCGTCGCGGGAGAAATCAACGGTGACTTCCATTTCGCCCATGGGATGTTCGATGCGCACGACCTCGGGGCCGGACACCACAGCGCGCGCGATGCCATCTGCAACGGTGCCCGACGCCAAAGCGCATGCGGCAAGGCACTGTGAGCCTGTGACGGCCAATGTGGGATGGGCTTTCCACGGCATGAAATAGCGCGCCGCAAAATGCCCGCCGTTTTGAGCGCGGGCAATCAGTCCGATTTTCGGCGTGACAGATTTCGTGACATCTCCAAGCCCCATGCGCTTTCCAGCCTCAAGGCGGATCGTCTCCATGCGCTTGAAAAGGCTGGTATTGGCGCCCAACTCGGCCAGCGTTTCATACCCCGTCAGCCCAAAATCCTCTGCACGGGCGATCATCATCGGCATCGCCACATCAATGCAGCTCACCTCAATGCCGTCTATGACATCCTTCGTCTGTCCGGTCGGAAACATCACGCCACATTTGGATCCGACAACCTCCAGGAAGTTCAAAGCAATAGGGGCCGCTGTGCCCGGCACACCGTCAATTGCAACATCACCAGCGTAACTGACCTTTCCGCCCGGAGTTTGGATAACGGCCTCGACCAAAGCGCCGGTATTTACGGCCCGGATGCGAACAGTTGTCGTCTCTCCACCGACCGGTACGAGCCCTTTTTCAATAGCCGCCGGGCCGACGCCAACAAGGATATTGCCACAGGTTGGCCCATAATCGACCATACGTTCAGTTACCGAAACCTGCCCAAAGAAATAGTCAACATCGACACCCTCTTCAGCCGATGGACTAAGCATTGCGACCTTAGTCGTCACTTCATCGCCACCGCCAATCCCGTCGATATTCCGCGGGTTTCCGGCACCGATAACCTCGACCAGTATATCCGATAACGCGTCCAAATCCTCGGGCAAATCTGCACGATTGAAATAGGGTCCGCGCGAGGTTCCACCGCGCATGAAATGGTAGGGAATTGGACGTTGGCTCATGCCACCTCTCTTTCAATGTGAGAAATAATCGCGCGCGTCATGACATCTGTCCCTGCGGACCCACCGAGGTCCGTGGTTCTGGTAGTCGGGTCGCAAAGCGCGGCATTCAGCGCGGATCGGATAAAGCGTGCGGGGGCCGCGTGACCTAAATGATCGAGCAGCATGACGACCGACCCGATCAAAGACGCCGGATTGGCCCGGTTTTGCCCGGCAATGTCTGGCGCCGAGCCGTGTTGGGCCTGAGCAATCGCATGGGACTTTCCATGGTTAAGTGATGCGGCAAGGCCCAGCCCTCCGGCCAATTCAGAGGCCAGATCGGACAGAATATCGCCATACATGTTCGTCGCGATCACAACATCGAAGCGCGTGGGATCGCGGACCATCAAGGCTGCTGCCGCGTCGATCAAAAGCTCTTCGGTCTTGATCTCGGGGAAGTCTGCAGCGACCTCGCGCACCGTCTCAAGGAACAAACCATCGCTTAGCCGCAAAACGTTCGCTTTATGGATGACGGCAACACGTTTGGCCCCGCGACGACGTGCCAGCGCATATCCCGCCTCGGCAATCGCGCGCGAATTTGCTGCAGTGATGCGGCGCATCGAAAGGGCAACGCCCGGCACTGGCATAAACTCGGCGGGCCCGCTTTCCATATTACGATCGGCATAAAACCCTTCAAGGTTCTCACGCACTATTACCATGTTGACGTCATGACCTGTGGGTGTTGGCACCGCTTTGTGACTGGTCGCGGGGCGGATGTTCGCGAAAAGCTGAAGCTCTTTGCGCAAGACACCCGAAGGGTTGCGACCGCCCTCCTCCACTGAAGGATAAGCATTGTGCGAGACCGGACCAAGGATCACGCCATCTGCCTGTCGCGCCTTCGCGATCACAGTGTCAGGAATGGTGATACCTTCTCTTTCAAGCGCTACGAACCCGATATCGGCGGGTTCAATATCGATCAAAGTCCCGCTTTTCGCACAGGCGGCACTCAGCACCGAAACCGTGGCGGCCATGATTTCCGGGCCAATCCCGTCACCAGCAAGAGCCAACAGGTGAAGGCTCATGTCAGGGGCCACGGCAGTTTCACAAAGTCCTGCAAAAGCCCCGGTGGGAAGTCGCGGCCAAGCGTGCCCCCAAGAAATACCAGAACCGCGATACCAATCACCGTAAGGATAACGGCACGGGTCCAGGAAACTCCTGCCCTAATACGCAGGAACGACACGAGGAACACTGTCAGAGCAAGCACAAAGCCAACCAATGCGGACAGCCCTAACAGGAAGGCAAACCACCCAAGCGTGCTCCAAAGCCCGTGGGGTGCCTCGGCATCTTCGCCACCGGATTCAAGGTCCGCAAAGACCGGCGATGTCTCCGGCTGGCGCATCATAGAAACGACCAGCGCAGCACAGGCAATCAGCGTCACGATCCCCACTGTGACCGGAAAAATTTTGTCGCGTAGAACGTTGATTGTGGAGGCGTCATAAACGGCAATGGCCACATAAGCGGTGACGGCCAAAAGGAAGATCAGCGGCGCGCGCTTTGACCCTGTGGGTGGATTGCTGTCGCCCAAAATCTGTTTGCCCTGACGTAACCCGATCACTACCGAGATGACCAACAGGATCAGGATGCCAATAGTAACGGGCGAGAAGATATACTCCATGCCCTGCCAAAAATCGCGGCGGAACTGAATGCGACTGATCTGAACTGCCTGGTTGGCAAAGCTTTCGGCCTGGCTCGACAGCACAAACCCGATAAGAAAAGCGGGCCGCGACCACTCGAAACGGCGCAGGAGGATGCCAAGGCAACCGATCATCAGCAGCATGGCAAGGTCGGCCAGAGACTGGCTTGACTGGAATGCCGCGAACGCGATGAGCATAAACAAGAAGGGGGCGACAAGCGTGAAGCGGATCGTGGTAATTTTGGCGATCTGCCCCGAAAGCAGAATGCAAAGGCCTGCGCCAAAGATGTTTGCCAAGGCCAGTGACCAAACAATCGTGTAGGTGATGTCAAGGTTGTGCCGCACCATGTGCGGCCCAGGATCGTACCCTAAAAGCGCAAGTCCTCCGAGGAAGACCGCCATCGAACCAGACCCCGGGATGCCGAAGATCAGCGTTGGAACAAGGCCGCCTCCCTCTTTGGCATTGTTGGAGCTTTCAGGGCCGATCACGCCGCGGATATCACCCTTTCCGAATTGCGATTTGTCTTTCGCGCTTTGCACCGTGAAGCCATAGGCGATCCAGTCCACAACAGACCCACCCAGCCCAGGAATGACGCCAACAAGAACGCCAATAAAGGCGCTGCGGACCGACAGCCAGATATTGGCCCACCAGTCGCGGATACCCTGAATCCAGCCAGAGCCAAGGCCTCCAGTGCGGGAAATCGAGCGGTCCTGACGCAAAAGAGAAACGATCTCGGGAACCGCAAAGATACCGAGACCGACGATCACCAGTTTGATCCCGTCGGTCAGGTAAGGAATGCTGTAACTTGCCATACGCAAACTGCCGGACGCATCGGATTCTCCGATTGTGCCGACCATCAATCCAAGGCCCGCCGCTGCAACGCCCTTTAGCGGTACCCGCCCTGCAAGGATCGCCACCATCGATAGTCCAAGCAAAGTGATCATCAGCATCTCGGGCGTGCCGAAGGCAAGGATCAAGGGACGCGCAATCAGGATAAAGAATGTCAGAACGATCGCGCCAAGGATGCCGCCGAAAAGCGACGATATAAACGCCGCCGACAGCGCGCGAGCGGCTTCGCCCTTTTTGGCAAGCGGAAAGCCATCAAGTACCGTCGCCTGGCTGGCTGTAGAGCCGGGGATGCCAAGCAAGACGGAAGCAAACGTGTCCGAGGTCGGCACGACCGCGATAAGGCCCACCATAAGAGCCAGACCCGAAACCGGGTCCATTCCGAAAATGAACGGCAAAACCAATGACAGGCCCGCGATACCGCCAAGGCCTGGAAAAACTCCGACAGACAAGCCGAGTAGGACGCCGAGCATCAAGAACATAATCTGCTGTGGCTGGAGGATCAGGGAAAAAGCTTCCCCGAGCGCTGGAGCCGCGGTTGCGAGAAGGTCCATGAGGCGGTGCGCCTTATATTTCAGTGTGTGTTAAAAAAAGGCCCCACCGAACCTTCGGTGGGGCCTTTTAGGCGTTACTTGAGTGTGACGCCGTAGCTTTCTTCAAGCCAGTTCACCACGAAGGCGCGCGCATCCTCCGGCACCTGGGTGCCGAGCTTGAACGCTGCCGCTCCTGCGTCACGGGTCATCTGTGGATAAACTCCCAGAGTTGCTGCTGCCAGTTCGTCAAAGTCAGGGCGTGCAATCACTTCATCGAACGCCTTGGCATATGTTTCGATCAGGTCTGCCGAAGCGGTGCCTGGAAGAAACACCATCTTTTGCGCCGGGAAACCGGCGATGAAGAAGGCAACCCATGCATCCCACGAAGCGCCTTCAGTGGCACAGGCCGGTGTCGCCTCGCAAACCTCGGCGAACGTCGGGATATCAGGGAACGTCGGGTCGCGGACGATATTTCCGGCGCCGTCCAAGGCACCCCAGGTCATCATAGGCGCCGCAAGGCCGCCTTCGATCATTGGCATCACCGACCGCAGATAAGCAGATGAGGTCTGATAATCGATGTTAGCTTCGCCACGCTCGAACATCAGACGGCCATCACCTCGACCTTCTATACCAAAAACAGGCTCGACATTCATACCAAGCATTTCCCAGGCGAGGTTGGCCACAAGGTCAAGGCGAGTTGCGCCCTGGCTGCCCCAGAGAAAATCTGTGCCCTGAAGCCCAGTCGCGTCCAGACCGTCCATCATGCTAGCCAGATCCGGCGGCAGATAAGCGACACCGCCGGTGCCGGACGCGAGGACGACGTTCCAGTCGTTATATTCATATCGAACACGCGGATCGCCAAGCAAGTAAGGGAACTGTGTGGACCCCGACGTGCCGAAAATCAAAGTACCGTCGTC
>NZ_CALJXO010000214.1:0-6693 GCF_937988555.1 uncultured Boseongicola sp.
CCGTTTTACAGAGACGCAAATTATCCACTGCCCGGCAGCGTATCGCGCAGCAATATCCCGAGAGGGGGAATGATAAAGGAGCAGGAGGCTGGGATGCCAATGGCAGAGGTGCGTTGCAGTCTTAGTCCGGCGGCGCTCTACAACTGCACCACGTCCGTGCCTCGATGCGCCGTGATCTATTTCTTCAGCGTCGACAAGCCAACACCCAGATCATCGGCCACCTGCTTGCGCGTAAGCTCACTGGTCAGCGCAATCCTCACCGCATCCTTGCGGAATTCGTCCATTCTTCCATGTCCCATAGTTCGTCTCCTTTGTTGCAGTAAATGCTATCAAAGGAGCGGCATCAAACCGCGACAGGTCCAGTATCAGCGGGCGGCTAAGAAGATCCCCGTTGTGCTCAGTGCCGAAGAAGTTGCACGCATTCTTGAGGCCGGGCCCGGACCCGGGCTGAGATATCGGGCGGCGTTCAGCGTGGCCTATGGTGGCGGGTTGCGGGCGAGTGAAGTCACGCATCTGAAGGTTGGCGATATCGACAGCGACCGCATGTCCACGTCATCGTACCGGGTGGTGGGTTGTCACCCGATGGGTCCCGTTGGCTTGCCTGCCGTCCCGGGTTCTTCCTGCCGGTGAAGGTCCTGTCGAGGCTGTTCCGCCGTTTGTTCCTGGAAGGTCTGACAAGGTTACACAAGGCAGGCAAGCTGGCCTTCTTCGGTGATCTGGTGCACCTATCCGATCCTGACGCCTTCGCGGCCCACCTTGCTCCGCTGCGCAAAGCCAACTGGGTGGTTTATGCCAAACCACCCTTCGGCGGGCCGGAGGCCGTCTTGGCATACTTGAGCCGCTACACGCACCGTGTGGCAATCTCAAACAGCCGCTTGGTCAGCGCCGATGCCAACTCCGTTGCCTTCCGGTGGAAAGACTATCGCATCAAACGCGGGGATCGCATGAGGACTATGCGCCTGCCCACGGGCGAGTTCATCCGACGCTTTGTGATCCATGTCCTGCCATCGGGCTTCCACCGCATCCGCCACACAGGCTTCCTCGCGAATGGCATCCGCCGCGACAGGATCGCAAAGATCAGGTCCTTATTGGAGGCTGAAGCAGACGCCAATCCGAAAGCCGATGAAGATCAAGGTGTCGATACCGACGAACGAGACCAGTCCCAGCCGTGCCCCAAATGCGGTGGCGCGATGATGATCATCGAGACTTTCTTGCGCGGCCAGCTTCCTCAATCCCGAGCACCGCCATGGGAGGACGCCGCATGATACGAGGAGCAAACCCGGCCCTCCCTTGCGCAGGCACCGGACCAGTCAGTGCGGCCATCTCACCAAATCATGCGCTGCACCCGGCCTGTGGCTGCATGATACGAGACCCGTCGACCAAATCGGGTCGGGCAAATCGACCCATTCGCACTGCCTGTCGTCATGCAGCCGGTCGCACTGCACATCGAGCACCGCAGCCCTAGCCCACAATCCCCATAGCATCAAAATCCGCCCGCGCTTTCCTCCTTGTCAGATTTGTCGCCGCTGCATCTCGCGATGACAGCAGCCACAAACCTTAGACGAAAGAGGTCGTCGCTATTTCCCGCTCCTAACCTATTCCTGGATCGATTGAAGATAGTAAACTAGCTCAAGCACCCGCGATCGCGCCCTTTGCCGGTTCAGTTCATCCGGGCCGTATTCCGTCATGGACCTTTCCCAGTAGCGGTCACCCCACACAGGCATTTTTCGGTCGCCGTGAGCGGCCACTTCCGCACGTCCGTCGATGACTTGGAATACCTTATCGGATGGAAATTGACCGTCATTGTTTGCGGCCAGCTGCGTGAGGTCGCCGGGGTCTACACCTCGGAAGACACGAGTGAGGAAGCCAGCACCTTTTCCGTCTTCGCCATGACATGACGCGCAAGAGTTTTCGAATTCGGCAGCAACTGGCTCGAAGCTCCTCGCTGCTTCCTGCGCCGTCACGATTACCGTCTGGGAGAACAAAAAGACCACCGCTGCACTGATAATTCTAACCAAGAGTTTGGACATTTACCGATCCTCCTATGAATGGTTAGACGCTACCAAAAAACGAGATGCCGGAATTGATCGGCGTCAATTCGGCGGCTTCACGACTGCGATCTCCGCTTTCATCTGACACCTACTTTTCACGCATTTCTGCCGTTCCCAAGCACTAAGGAACGTCAGCTTTGGGGTCAAAGCAGTCATACAAACTCTGTGCCCTGATGGCGGCTTCTGACCCGGAAGAGGCGTCGACATGATTCACTCGCGGTGCGCTGTCAGGGGTCGGCAGACCTGAAGCGTCCAATCCTGGTCAGTTGTTATCCGTGAGACCGGATAGGAAGTCCGCTATGATACATTTGACATCAGCATGATGCCCCAAGAGCAGGTGGCCGCCATGATCTAGCGCAATGAATCGTGCGATCGGCACGCCCTCTGCGATCGCCTCCCCGACGGCGAAAGGATTGAGGCGGTCGTCCCAGGCATGAACGACAAGTGTTGGCGCCTCGATCGCCTCCAGCTGATAGACTATACTTGGATCAACTGCGGCGCCCTCGTTGCCCACTCCAACGACTCGCTTGGACGCTGGCAGGAACTCGTCGACAAGACGGCGGATGAACGCCTCCTCTTCTGAGGAAAGGGCTTCGCGAAGGTCGGTGCGGGCATCGAACGTCTGCTCTAGGCCACCTCGCGCGACAGGGGTCAGCAACCAATACACAACATCGTTTCCAAGCAATGCGCCATAGACCCAGCTTGGGATCGGCCTTCCCTCGACGTCGGGGCTGAAGGGCGTAAATGGCGCTGACGATAGCAGCACCATACGGTCGACCCGGTCCGGATAGAGTTCGCCAAACTGGAGGGCGGGCGGCACACCGCCGGACATTGCCAAGGCACTCACCCGTCTCAATCCCAGTTCATCGAGAAGATCGGTAAACGCGTGCGCTTGGTCATCCGGCGACCCGTGTTCCGTCAATTCACTGCGCAAGTATCCGAAGCGTGAGACTGCGATCCACATAAAGCTGTCCCCCCAAAGACTTCAGCGAGAAGTCGCCCCTGGTCGAGTCCGCCGCCCGCGCTGTGAACAGCCAGGACTGGCGGCCCCTCGCCCCAGACCGCGTACTCCGTCGCTCCGTGGCGCGTCTCTACCAGACGGCTCTCAGCCTCCAGCATCTTGACGCGCTGGTTATTCTCACGAAATGCGATCGACGATATCAACACACCGACAGCGAGAATGGCCACCAGCAGGTATCTCAACCATTTCATTACGGACATTCAGCGTCTCTTCGATGTTTCCGAGCCCCAAAGGAGTATTGCGCCATCAAGGAACCGATGGAAGGCAATGTGACCGTCTGAAGACCATTAAGGTCCTGGGCAACGGCAATGGGCTCTAAGCAGTCATCTGATGATTTTTGCCAAAGAAGGCGTGGCTCCTAGGATTATTCTTGCACTTGGGCCGGTTCGTCGCAATCACGCTTCAGACCACGCGCGGTGCTTCCAGGGTGTGATACGCTCCGTTCGAAGCTGCTCGGTTCGGGCCGACGCGCGGCGCCTGCGATCCCCCGCCCTTCAAATCACTCATATCTGCAACCTTACGCGAACCATGCGGCCATCCCTTTGAATCTCTATTTCCCAACTTGAGGTGTCGGTTGTAGCTGCATTCTCTATGTCTGACGGGGCGAGGATCTTGGTGCCGTTGATGCGCACGATGGTGTCCCCGGGGCGCAGGCCTATGCGGCTGGCGTAGCCTTCGGCCTGCAGCACAATCACCCCTTGGCTGCTAAGGGGCAGGTCAAGATCGCTGATGAATTTCGGATTTACGCGGGCAACCACCAGCCCGTTGAAGGGCGAACTTGCGGTGACCAGAAATGGCGCGCTGTCGGGCGTGTCGGGCGCCTGCGCCACCGCGACGGTGGCGTTGGATGGCGTGCCGTCTCGCAGAAACCGGATCGCGGCGTCAGAGCCAAGGCCACTGGTTGAAAGGCGAAACTCAAGCTCTGCCGGGCCATTCACGGGCAGGTCATTGATCGACAGTATGACGTCTCCGGGCTGCATATTGGCGGCAGCAAAGGGGCTCTGCGGGTGGATTTCGGTGATCATGGCGCCAGTTGGCACGTTCTGATCCAGCGCATCTGCCAGCGCGTCGTCAACCTGTTGAACGGCCAACCCAGACCACGGGCGTATGAATGCTGTGTGACCTGCGCGGGCCTGAGCGATGTATTGCATCACCATGTTAGAGGGTATCGCGAAACCGATGCCGTTTGATCCGCCAGAGCGCGTGAGGATTGAGGTATTGATGCCGATCAGTTGGCCCTGCATATCCACCAGCGCACCACCTGAATTGCCCGGATTGATGGGCGCGTCGGTTTGGATGTAATAGCCGGCTTGGCTGCCGACATTGGCACCACTGCGGGCAAGGCCGGAAATGATGCCGCTGGTTACTGTCTGTCCAACACCAAATGGGTTTCCTATGGCCAGCACTAGATCGCCGACCTGAATCGCGTCGGAGTTGGCGAGTTCGATGGTTGGTAGGTTGTCGGAATCTTTCAGTTTGATGACGGCGATGTCAGTGTCCTGATCGCTGAGCAGGATTTCACCCGCGAATTCGCGGCGGTCTGACAAAACAACGCGAATTTCTCTGGCGTCGCCGACCACGTGGTAGTTGGATACGACGATGCCGTCCGCGCCGACAATCACACCGGACCCCAGCGAGTTTTCCAGCCGCGGAACGGATTGGCCGAAACCAAAGAATTGGGAAAAAAACGGATCGCCCGCAAAAGGGCTGACCTGTTCAGCCACGACGCGGGTTGCGTAGATGTTTACGACGGCGGGCGAAGCTTCGCGCACAACAGGTGCGAAAGACAATTGCATTTGGAGTTGGGTGGTTGGCACCAGTTTTTTTTCGGCGGAGCTGATTGTGGCGGCTGCCATTGTCCAGACCAAGAAACATACCGCGAAAATGCGCATTGGCTTACCCCGAGGCTTGTTGCAGCTTTGGCGCCCAAAATGGGGCGCCAAAGATCTTCTTCAAAGGCCAGACTAATCGCCGGATTTGACTTCGACCTTCTTGACCTTGGTCACAGCCTCTGGCGGTTTGGGGATCGTGACGGTCAGAACGCCAGATTTTACGGCGGCGTCAACCTTGTCGGGATCAATGTCAAACGGCAGCGTCATAGAGCGGAAGAACGATCCGGAGTGGCGTTCAATGCGGTGGAATTCGCGCCCCTCTTCTTCGCCCTTTTCCTCGTTTTCCGACTTTTTCTCACCCTTGAGTGAAATGCGATTGCCGGTGACTTCGACATCGATGTCTTTCATTTCGATGCCGGGCAGTTCTGCAGTGATGCAGATTTCCTTGTCAGTTTCGCTGAGGTTGGAACGCACGGCAAAGCCATCGGTTTTGGACAACATGCCAGTGTCAAAATCGTCGATCAGAGAGTCGATCTGTTTGCGAAGTGCGCCAAACGGCCCGTTGGCATCAGCTTGTTTGCCTAACCATGCTGCGGGTAGCCAATCAGTGTTTGCCATTCATATGCTCCATCTTGAATGATTTATTGGTTGGTATTTGCATAAAAAATGGAGCGCTGGCCTGACCTAGATCAATTTTGGGGGGCAGGTCAGGGGGACTAGCGGCGAAGAAGCGGCAAGGCAACCTCACGGCGTCGGCATTGGGCTCAGTGCACTCGCTCGCCGCACTGCTGACAATCCTTTGCTGAGCGGACTAAGTGAGGTTTCGCTGCGCGCCTACCAAAGCCAAAGGCGTTCTGTGATTTGCGACTTCCATAACCAATACCGCGTCAAAAAACCAAGGCCGTGCCTTAGCCGAAGAAAAATCGCCAGCCAACAATCAAAAAAGCTGCAAGGAAGAAGACGACTGCGACAATTATCCGGATCCGAGCAAAGGGACTGACAACCGATATGGAATCGCGACGAAGATTTTTCACCGGATCACATGCACTGAGCATTTGGCATGGCGAACAACCCTCCCAGCAGTTGAGCCTAGAAAGATGTTCTCTATTCCAGGCTTGTGTGAGGCTAAGACGATGCAATCGATCCCGTTCTTGTCAGCGTAATCGACGATGAAACGCCCCGCATGACCCGAACCCAATATCGCCGAGGACCCCGGCAACGCCCTGGACGATTGCCTCAAGGTGCGCTCGATTTCGATGCGCTTCTTGGCCAAAATATCTCCAAGGATCTGAGACTCTACGTAGGAGGGTATCGTTTCCATTACGTGCAGCACTGTGAACTCAGCGTCTTCGTCTGCCAGGGTGCGTGCCGCCAGATAGGATGCCTGAGTGTCGTGCCCTTCATCAAAAAGAACGGGCACAAGAATGCTTTTGTACATCGCCTGTCTCCTTCGAGTTCAAGTGGTGGACCTGCAGAAAAGCCTAATTCAAACGAATTTTCCGGGCATTGAGCCACATCAATCACTGGCGGATCTACCCAGCAGAGAAGTGTTTGTAAGCATCTCAATAAACAGCCGTCTTGTCCGCTTACGGCCCAAGCACTAAATCGCTCCGCGATAGGGGCGCTTGTGGCGGGTGTTGCGTTGAATCGGGATTTGTTGCGCGGTTTTAGATGTTGGGTGTGTGCTGTTGGTCGAGGTGATTTCGCCTCGATTGACAGAGGACATTCCGATGAACATTCAACAATCGACACCAATTACACCGCTTCGCGCCCGCATGATTGCCGATAT